>JAJUGH010000130.1 GCA_029268265.1 Alcaligenaceae bacterium
ACGCAGACGTGCGCCCAGGTAGCGGCCGGTGAGCGTATCCGCCTGGCGAAGTTCGTCCGGCTTGCCATCGAATACGACCTGGCCGCCTTTCTCGCCGGGGCCGGGCCCCATGTCGATGATGCGATCCGCCGCCACCATGACCTGCGGATCGTGCTCCACCACGACCAATGTGTTTCCGTTGTCACGCAGGCGCCGCATGACCTGGGTGATCCGATGCATATCGCGGGGATGCAAGCCAATGGAGGGTTCGTCCAGTACGAAGAGTGTGTTGACCAGCGACGTGCCCAACGCGGTGGTGAGGTTGATGCGCTGCACTTCGCCCCCCGAAAGCGTACGGCTCTGCCGGTCCAGCGAGAGATAACCCAGGCCGACATCACACAGGAAGGCGAGCCGTGCGCGGATCTCCGCCAGCAACAGCTCTAGCGCGGCGTCCATGCGCGAGCCGAAGCTCAGTGTCTCGAAGTGGCGGCGTACGCGCTCCAGTGGCAGGCGCATCAGGTCATGCACGCCGAGGCCGGGCAGTCCCTTCAATTCCGTATCCGTCCACTGGGCGTGCACGGGCTTGAAGCGCACGTAGTCGCCTTCCACATCGGGTGAGACATGGCCGCCAAGCCGCCAGAGTGTGGCGTCAGGCTTCAGGCGAGCGCCGCCGCAGGCAGGGCAGGGCGTATAGCTGCGATATTTCGAAAGCAGCACGCGCACATGCATTTTGTAGCTGCGCGACTCCAGCCAGTCAAAGAAGCGCTGCGCGCCATACCACTGGGTCTTCCAAGCCTGGTTGCCGCCTTTCCATGCCGGATCACCTTGCACCACCCACTGCCGCTCGTGTTCGTCGAGATCCTTCCAGGGGGTGTCGAGCCGGACGCCGCTACGAGCGGCGTACTGCTCCATCTCGGTCTGGCATTCCTTGTAGCTGGGCGTTTGCCAGGGCTTGAGTGCGCCCTCGCGCAGCGTCTTGCGTTCGTCGGGAACCACGAGGTCGTAGTCGATACCCATGACGCGCCCGAAACCCCGGCAATGTTCACATGCCCCCAACGGAGAGTTGAAGGAAAACGTGCTGGGCAGCGGGGTGCTGTATTCGATGTCGCATTGCGCGCAGTGCAGGCGGCTGCTGTAGCGCCACGTGCCGATTTCCGAGCCTTCGTCGTCCAGCGCATGCACACTGATGTGGCCATCACCCTGCTTCAGCGCCGTCTCCAGCGCCTCCATGACTCGCTGGGCGTCGGCGTTGCCATAACGAAAGCGATCCTGCGTCACGTGCAGCACTCGGAGCTGCTCGGTGGCGGGCGTCTTGGCGCCGCGACCTTTCTTGCCCGCTACGGGCTCGGCTGCGCGTTCACGCGTCTCTTCGCGATGAATGCGGGTGTAGCCCTGCTGGTTCAGGTAGCCGAGTACCTCTTCCTCGCTGAAGTTCGCAGGCACGGTGACCGGGAAGGTGACGATGAGACGGGGATCGCCGTGACGCCCCGACTGTACGGCGAGGTCCTGGCGTATGGACTCCGGATCATCGCGGCGTACCGGGCGAGCGCAACACCGGCAATACAGGGTACCCAGGCGTGCGTACAGCAACTTCAGGTGATCATTGAGCTCCGTCATGGTGCCCACCGTGCTGCGCGAATTGCGAACCGGGTTCACCTGGTCGATTGCGATCGCCGGCAGTATGCCTTCGATGCGCTCGACCTGAGGTTTGTCCATGCGGTCGAGAAACTGGCGGGCGTACGGGGAAAAGGTCTCCACGTAGCGCCGCTGCCCTTCCGCATAAAGCGTGTCGAACGCCAGGGAACTCTTGCCCGAGCCGGATACCCCGGTAATCACGGTGAAGGTGCCCGTGTCGAAAGAGAGGTCGAGGTTCTTGAGGTTATTCTGGCGAGCGCCAAAGATGCGGATCTGTGAAGTCATGGATGAATCATAAATGCGTTTGCGCCTGCCGGCGGCGGAGCCCATTTCGGGGCGAGGGCGAAGTGTCGCTTTGTGGTAAATGCCTGTTTCAGGTTAAAATGGCGGATTCGCCGATCCTAGGCAAAAAGACTCATAGCGGAGATCCTCATGGCAGAAATCAAACGTACGCGTCGCAACACCCTTGAGCGCCGTTGCCTTGGCAAGGCGTTCAAGCGTCTTTTCGTGCGTTCCCCCAAGGGCGTATTCAAGATGCTGGAAAAGGTCAAGCGCGCCTGATTGCGGCTCCTCCGGCGCAATTGCCGGGCAAGCCGCTTGCCGACCCGAAACGCTGCCTTTTCATAGAGGCGATGTCGCGAATTGTAAGGTTGGCAAGTAAACCGCAGAACACAAGTCTGCGGTTTTTTTTTGTCCTATCATCGTGGCATTCTTCAACACTTGAATGTATCCGAGGCGGCGCCTCGGACCCTTTGCCATGCCGTCGCATCGACCTCTGTTTACCGTCGTGACGCCCACGTACAACCGCGCCCACACGTTGGGCCGCGTTTACGCGTCCTTGCGTGATCAGACCTGGCAGGATTTCGAGTGGGTGATCGTCGACGACGGATCCACTGACAGCACGCGAGCGCTCGTGCTCGATTGGCAGCGGGAAGCCCGTTTCCCCATCCACTACGTTTGGCAGAAGAATCAGCACAAGAAAACCGCCTTCAACCGTGGCGTGCGCAAGGCCGCCGGTCAGCTGGTCGTGGCGCTTGATAGCGACGACAGCCTTGACCGCGAAGCGCTGAACGCCATGAAGAATACCTGGTACGACATCCCGGAGTCCGAAAGGCACCGCTATGTCGCGATCACCGGTCTCTGTGCCCGGCCCGACGGCAGCATCGTGGGGGACCGTTATCCGGAAGACGTGTTCGACGCCTCGGCGCTTGACATGACGTTCAAATACCACGTATCGGGTGAAAAGTTCGGCTGCATGCGTGCAGACGTACTGCTGAAGTTTCCCTTCCCCGAAGAGATCGCGGGCTTTGTACCTGAAAGCCTGGTGTGGCGCTCCATTGCGCGCGCTGGATACCTCACGCGCTTCGTCAACCAGGTGTTCCGCATCTACCATGACAGCGCCGATTCGCTGTCCCGCCAGGGCCGGGAAAGCCAGCAGCACGCATTGGGCTTGTGGCTGCTGGCGCAGGATACCGTCGTGGAGTGCCTGCCCTGGTTCCGGTACCAGCCCAAGGCCTTCCTGATGGCGGCCGCGCGTTACACGCGCTTTGATCTGCACCTTCGGTCGGCACGCCTTCCCAGGCCGCGCGGTCACCACTTGCGGGGAATGGCCTCGCGGCTATTGGTCTATGCCATGTGGCCGGTGGGTGCGGTGCTGTACATGCGCGATCGCACACGCATGTACTGATCTCAATGCAGTCGCTTTGACGGCGGCAGAAGCTGATCCAGCATCTGGTCCATCCGGCGAGTTTCGTCGGCGTCTTCGCTGCCTGCTTCTATGTCCTCGTCGTCTTCCGCCGCCTGAGCGGCCTTGAGTTCGTCGTCATTCACGGCAAACGGCAACAGCTCGTGCAGGTCATCGCTGCTGGTGTAGTCCTGACTGAGAGGGTCGACCTTTACGTAGCGGCCGGCGTCGTCGTCGGACAGCTGGATGATCCACAGGCACTCGCAGTTGTAGACGTCATCGCCGACCAGCAAGCCGCCCCGGTTCCCGGCGAACCGGGCTCCCGGGCCCCCCATCTGAATTAGCACGGTCGAGTCTTCGTCAACGTCTTCATCGACGCCGAGCGGGATGGCGAACGCCACCCACTCCGCGCCGGTGTCGTCGGCGTCCATGATTTCGGCCAACACCGGTTTACCCATGTAAGCGCTCATGGCGTCGGCAGTCTGGCCGATGAGATCGATTTCCTGCTGCGTGAAGAGCAGGAGCGGTTCGGATGTGTTCATTCGTGGCTCCATGAGGCAATGTTCCATTTTAGTGGCGAAGGCGGCCTACAATCAGGCATTGTCTGTCTTCCCTGGAATATTTCCTGTATATGGCTCAATACGTTTTCTCGATGAATCGAGTGGGCAAGATCGTGCCCCCGAAGCGGCAGATCCTGCGCGATATTTCCCTCTCCTTCTTCCCCGGCGCCAAGATCGGGGTGCTGGGCCTGAACGGTGCCGGCAAGTCCACCTTGCTGCGCATCATGGCGGGCATCGATCGCGAGATTGAAGGCGAAGCCATTCCCATGCCCGGCATCAAAATCGGCTACCTGCCGCAGGAGCCGGTACTGAACCCCGAGCAGACGGTGCGTGAGGCTGTGGAAGAAGGCCTGGGCGAACTCTTCCAGGCGCGCCAGCGGCTCGATCAGGTCTATGCCGCTTACTCCGAGCCCGACGCCGACTTCGATGCGCTCGCAACCGAACAGGCCGAGCTCGAAGCCATCATTGCGGCCGCCGCTTCCAGCGGCTCCGACGACATCGAGCATCAAATGGAAATCGCGGCCGATGCCTTGCGCCTGCCGCCCTGGGATGCCATCGTGGGCCGGCTGTCGGGCGGTGAGAAACGCCGCGTGGCTCTGTGCCGCCTGCTGCTTTCCAAGCCGGATATGTTGCTGCTGGACGAACCCACCAACCACCTGGATGCGGAAAGCGTCGAATGGCTGGAGCAGTTCCTGGAACGCTTCCCCGGTACGGTTGTGGCCGTCACCCACGATCGCTACTTCCTCGACAACGCCTGCGAATGGATCCTGGAACTCGACCGTGGCCATGGCATTCCCTGGAAGGGCAACTACAGTTCGTGGCTCGAGCAGAAAGAGGATCGCCTGAAGCAGGAAGAGGCCGCTGAGTCTGCCCGCCAACGGACCATCAAGAAGGAACTGGAGTGGGTGCGCCAGAACCCCAAGGGCCGTCAGGCCAAGGCAAAGGCGCGTATGGCGCGCTTCGAGGAACTGGCATCCCACGAATACCAGAAGCGCAATGAGACCCAGGAAATCTTTATTCCGGTCGCCGAGCGCCTGGGCAATGAAGTCATCGAGTTCCAGAATGTGCGTAAGGCCTTCGGCGATCGCCTGCTGATCGACGATCTCAGCTTCCGGGTGCCGGCCGGCGCCATCGTCGGCATTATCGGTCCCAACGGTGCGGGTAAATCCACGCTGTTCCGCATGATCGCCGGCAAGGAGCAGCCCGATAGCGGCGAGGTCAAGATCGGCCAGACCGTGCAACTGGCCTACGTCGATCAGTCGCGTGAATCGCTGCCGGATGAGAAAACCGTGTTCGACGCCGTATCCGACGGCTCGGACATCATCAACGTCGGTCGTTTTGAAATGTCGTCGCGCGCCTATCTGGGCCGCTTCAACTTCCGTGGCGGCGACCAGAACAAGACAGTCGGCAATCTCTCCGGCGGGGAACGCGGGCGCCTGCACCTGGCCAAGACGCTGCTCACGGGCGGGAACGTACTGCTGCTGGACGAACCCTCCAACGACCTCGACGTCGAGACCCTGCGTGCTCTCGAAGACGCTTTGCTGGAGTTTGCCGGTACCGTGCTGGTGATCAGCCACGATCGGTGGTTCCTGGACCGGATCGCCACCCATATCCTCGCCTTCGAGGGCGAATCGCAGGTGGTATTCTTTGAAGGCAACTACCAGGAATACGAAGCCGACAAAAAGCAGCGCCTGGGCGAAGAGGCCGCCAAGCCGCGTCGCCTGCGCTACAAGCCGTTGAAATAGGGGGAACGCCATGCAGTCCAAGCCGCGCCTGCTCGCCGGGCATGATTCCATGATCTTGCTGGTCGATATGCAGGCCGGGTTGCTGCCGGCGATCAGCGGTACCGATGCCCTGGTGGCGCGTGTGCACCGCCTCCTTTCGGCGGCGCGCCTGCTCGATATCCCGGTCGTCGCCACTGAACATTGTGCGGACAAAATCGGGGCGACGGATGAGCGGCTCGCGCCGCTGGCCGATCAGGTGCTTCAAAAAGTGCACTTCGACGCCACCCGTGAGGCCCAGGTGCTCGAACAGCTGCCGGTGGGTCGTCACAATATTCTGGTGGTGGGCACGGAAGCCCATGTCTGCGTACTGCAGACGGCTCTGGGCCTGGCCCGCTCGGGGCTGGTTCCCTGGTTAGTGGCGGACGGCATCGGTTCACGGCGGGAAGGCGACCGCGCAGCGGCGTTGCAGCGTTGGCTGCAGGGCGGCGGCAACATCGTCACGAGTGAAATGGCGATGTTCGAATGGGTGGAATCGGCGCACCATCCCCGGTTCCGCGACGTTCTCTCCCTGATCAAAGCGGACCCGGATACATTTGTTTCCGAGGCTCACCAATCGTCCGTTTCAGAAAGCCACTGAACGTAAATACTGCGTTAAGGTGTGCGGCGTCTCAAGCAACACAACGGAGTCTGAAGAATGAAAGTGCGTAATTTTGGTCGTGCTGCTGCGGCTGCTGTTCTGGCGCTCACCCTGGCAGGCTGTTCAAGCTGGGATGGCATGAGCAGCCGCCAGAAGGCGACCGTCACGGGTGCCGGGGTCGGTGGTGTGGCGGGTGCCGCCATCACGGGCGGAAGCGTCCTCGGTACGGTGGGCGGTGCGGCCATCGGTGGGGTAATCGGCGATCAGGTCGGTAAGCGCTAAGCCGCGTCACCGCTACTCGTAGCCCACCCCTTGCACCGGCTCCTTGTGAGCCGGTGTTTTTTCGTGCATGCTCGCCGCTTGAAAAGAAACATCGCTTTGAAGGGTTCTATGGTGAGCAAAGACTGGCTGGAGCGGCGCGAGGCCTGGCGTGCGCAACGGGAAGATGCACGCGATGCGGGCGACATCGACTACGCGCGAGTCATTCATTCCGCGTCGTTTCGCCGGCTTCAGGGCAAGACCCAGATCCTGAACCTGGGCGACAGTGACTTCTACCGCACCCGCCTGACGCATTCGCTCGAGGTCGCCCAGATCGCCGCGGGACTGGTCAAGCAGGCGGCCAAAGCGTATTCCGATCATCCCGCTACCGCTGCACTGCCCGACCGGAGCCTGATCCAGGCCGTGGCGTGTTCCCATGACCTGGGGCACCCACCTTTTGGTCATGGCGGCGAGGTTGCGCTGAACTATTGCATGCGCGAACACGGGGGCTTTGAGGGCAACGGCCAGACCTTGCGCCTGCTGGCCCGCCTGGAAACATTTTCCGAGAGCAACGGCGCGAATCTGTCCCGACGCGCTTTGCTTGGCGTATTGAAGTATCCCGCAGCGTATTCGACGCTCTACCGCCGTGATCTGGAGCCGCGGTTGCGGGAAGGTTATTCCTTATTGCG
>JAJUGH010000131.1 GCA_029268265.1 Alcaligenaceae bacterium
AACAATGCGCGGCCAATGCGTCGGCCGCGATGTTGGCTGCTCACCCGCACGCTTTCGATCTGGGCTCTCAACATGCCGCCACGAGACAGTCCGGGGATGAAGGTCAGTTGCATCATGCCCACCACTTCGTCGGCCAGGGTGGCGACGATGACGGAGTTGCCGGCCTGCGCCTGGATGGCCCTTAGCGCAGACTGGTAGGAAGGCAGATACGCCGGCCCGTCGCGCGTCGCGCCCAGCATGTCGTCAGAGAGCACTACGGCAATGGCGGGCAAGTCTTGTTCGCCCGCTTCGCGGAAGGTGATTGGCATCGGGTGCTGGGTGAGGCTGTTCGGCTCAAGATCGAAGCGGGCAGGCTGGTTGCTGGAGGTGACCGTCCTGTCACTGGAGGCGACCGTTTGAGCGCTGCAGTTGGCGACGACAGTTTGACGGTCGCTGTTGGCGGTGTCAGTTTGACGGTCGCCATTGGCCGGTTCATCGGCGGGCATATCGTTTACTCCCTGTGCTGGTGATGCAATATCTTCCGCCCCGGGGCCCGGTGCAGTAGCGTCCGGTCGCGCACGAACAGGAACTGTCGGCGGCGCTGGGCTTGGAGCTAGGTGATGTGGAACGGGCGCCGCCCATATATAGTGGGCAAGATCGCTTGCTACCGCTTGCTGAGCCGTCGTTGCAGACGAATACGTCGCCCTCGCAATGCGATATGCCGCCCTTTTTGCCGCTACACGGAGTGTTCTGCGCCCATGCCGGGGAGCCGTTCACGAGGAGGGCGCCCATGATCACAAAGGCAGACAATAAGAAGTTTGGACGCACGCTGGCCACCGCGATAACTAGGACGAGTGGCATCCTCGCCGCCAGTACGCGGTTTATCCATACGGGTTTGTACGGTGTCTAACTAAGGGGAGCAGCCGAACAGGCCAGGAAATCTGGAGGCGCAAGCCGGAATCGAACCGACGTACACGGATTTGCAATCCGCTGCATAACCACTCTGCCATTGCGCCGTTGGGGCAGGAAACCGGGGCGTGATGATTCGGCCCTGATCTCTGAAAGAATCGAGGATTATACACGATTGGAAACGTGCCCCAAACTGGCCGGTACGGTGGTTGCTGCGGGCGAGCACAGTGCGCAATCGCTCAGGCGGCGACGCTAAGTAGCTGGGCGCAGAGTCTTCGCAACGGGCAAATACCCGTTCCTTCACCCCTGAATTCCTTGCCAAGGAGCACTTCCATGCTGTTCAGCGAACGAACTTTGATTGCCGGCTTGTCGATTGCCGCGGCTGCCCTGAGCTTTCCCGCGTCTGCCCAATACACCGGTCCGGCTGACGCACCGGCCAGCAAGGTGTCCGCCATACTGGAGAATCCGAAGGACGATCAGGATGTGGTGGTACAGGGCCGCCTGCTGCGAAAGCTGGGCGATGAAAAATACATGTTCTCTGATGGCAGCGGCGAAATCGTGGTCGAAATCGACGATGATGACTTCCGCGAGTCAGTGGACGAGAAAGCGGTCGTGGAGCTGCACGGTGAAGTCGATACCGGGCGCAACCGCCCGCCCGAGATCGAGGTCGACTCGATACGCGCGGTGAAATAGGGCACCTGTGTGCCCGTGCAGGGCAAGATGGGCAGGCCGCGCTGGCGCGGCGCTGCCCGGTTTTCCTGCACTTCAGCCGGCCCGCGTGGCGCTCCAGCCGCTTTGCCCTGCGTCGCTGCCTTCCATTTTTTCGCCCGAAACTTTGGCCTGGTACTCGACGTCGCCCGCCTTGAACCGGATGTTCGGGCCGTCCAGTCGGCCCTCAGTGACCGGTACTGCTTCCGTGCCGCGGCGCAGCGTACCCTCGACGAACTGGTATTTCTGCGTCAGTTCCAGTTCTCCATCGGGCGTTTTCCATTTGCCCTCGACTTTCGCTGGCACCGTCCACTTGTACGCAATGCAGTAGTTGGTGCAGCCTTCGGCTTCCGCTGTTTCATCGGGTTCCCATTCACCCATCGTGAACGAGTTCGACACGACACGAGTGCCGGGCTTCATGTCGAGCAGCGTCGGCTGGAGCTTGAGGTTCAAGCGCGGCAGGAGGAAGAGGGTCACCACAGTGGCTTCGGAAAAATCCGATTCAAAGATATCGGCCTGTTCGAATGTGGCCTTGTCAGCGACGCCTTCACGTAGCGCCGCGCTGCGCGAGAGCGCCACCATGTCGGGGTTGTATTCGATGCCGCGGGCCGTCGCGCCGCGCTTGGCGGCGGTGATGACGGTGCGCCCGTCGCCCGACCCGAGGTCCACCAACAAGTCTTCGGGCTGAAGCTTTGCCATGTCGAGCATCTTGTCGACGAGGGCTTGCGGCGTGGGCACCCAGATGACGTCCTTGCCCGATTGCCCGACGGTGGGGACGAATTCGTCCGTGCTGGTTTCTTGTGCTGCGTTCTGTGCCAAAGTCGGGCCGCTCAGGAAAACGGCAAAAACTGCGGCAGCAATCTGCGATTTGCGTAAGCACTTCATGAACGACTTCTCCTTTGGTTGGGAATGGGCGTAAGGCTCTATCCGATATCGTTGCTCTTGAAATGTCCTGCCGTGTTGCCGGCCAAGCGGCGGGGCGCCCAGAAGTCGGCGGGGATGGTTTCCGGCGCCTCTTCGTCCAGTGGGCCCGGCGATTCTTCAGGCGTGCAGGCCTGCAGGGCAAGCCGCGCGGCTTCCAGGGCGGCAGCGCCGCGTTTTCCGTCGGTGACACGCTCCCACCAGACTCGGTGCACGTGCCGGACCCGGACGGGCACGGAAGGCACGCCCAGTCGCTGTGCCATTGCCAGGCGATGCAGGCCCCGGTTCACCTTGACGATGGTTCCTTCGCGCGTGATCGCCACACCCAGAGGATCCTTGCCGCGTGCTTCGTCGAAGCCATTGATCGCCATGTCATCCAGGAAGTCCAGATAGACGCGAAGATAGGCTTCTATTTTTTCGGGCGTATCAAGGCGAATTCCCAGTTGGTGCGATACCCATGGCGCGCCGCGCTCGATGTACTGCATGAGTTCGGCATAACGCTCGGTCAGGTGAAGGCTGTCCCGGTGTTCGTCGATTTCACTGATCAGCCGGTAGCGGGTGCCGATGCGCAAATCCTCGCGGCGTTGATCCCAGGTGCCGTCCCAGATGAAGGCCATGGACGAAGGCCGTTTTTCATCCTTGCGACGAGCCCGTACACCAAGCCGGATAAGTTTTCGGGGGTCGACGTACAGAGTCAGTGCTTCGTCTCCCAGCACTTCCTCGACGGTGTGGCGCGGGAGCCCGAACGCTTCGATACGCGCGCTTCCCGGCCGTTGCGCCATCCAGTGTCTCAGCAAGATGCGCCCGAGTGGCCGCCCGAGATGATCCTGGATGTTGCGGCGGAAGCCCTCCACCAGGTGTGCGACCAACACGCGGCGCCGGATGTCCGGCGATGTCAGGTGACCGAAAGCCTCGTCCCCACCCGGCCCCAGCATTCCTGACGAGGACGGGTCGGTGGCGGGCTGGTTCCTGGTGTTATGCATGGACGCCGATGCTTGAGGGGGATTATTTATTGAGCTGAATGAGCCGGAAGGTGGCGCGCGCGACGCAGACCTTGTTGCCTTCAGCATCGAGCGCATGGCCTTCGCAGAAGGCAGTGCTGCGCCCGCGCTTGAGCAGCGAGGACTCGAATACGAGTTCACCGCGGGCGGCGCTCAAGAAATGAGTGGACATTTCTATGGTCGCCACGCCTATGTTCATTGGATCGTGGCTACGCGCGGCCACGCTCAGGATGAAGTCCAGCACGCTCATCAGGGTACCGCCATGCACATCCTGCCGGCTGTTGACCAGATCGGGGCTGGACGGAAGGCGGGCCCGCGCGTATCCCTCTTCGAGGTGTTCGGCTTGCAAGCCGAGATAACGCATGAACGGAATGTCGATGCCGAAAAAAGGAGCGTCCTTGGTACAGTACGGGGGGTCGATTTGCTGCGTTGTCACGTTGGGTCGATGCGTTGGTGGATGCCGTGCCAGCCGGCGTAAATGAATACTCCATGGATTCTACTTCAATGGTCATGCGGGCCGGCCGTCCCGATTGACCTGACAAGAACAGGCGGCCTCAGGAAGGAGACACATAAGATGTCCAAAAAAGAAGAACTCATTCAGTTTCTCGCTCGCGAGTTCCCGCAAAACAAGTGCACCGTGGAGGAGGTCGGGCCAATGAGCGCGACCGTCCGCATGGAAGTCGGAGAGGCGGAACTGCGGCCCGGTGGCACGGTATCGGGCCCGGTACTGATGACGGTGGCCGATGTCGGGCTCTATGTCGCGCTGCTGCACGAAATCGGCATTGTTCCGTTGGCTGTTACCACCAACCTGAACGTGAATTTCCTGCGCAAGCCATCAGCGGATGCGGCAATACTCGGGGTATGCAGGCTTCTCAAGGTGGGCAGAACGCTGGCCACTGGCGAGGTCAGCCTGTATTCCGAAGGCAGTGACGCTTTGGTCGCTCATGCGGTGGGTACCTATGCGATTCCCCCTGCCCGCAACGACGGCGGGGGCCGCTAAGATCGGGACGATGTCTGGCGGTGGCTCACGGCGCTGACGAAGTGAGCCGGTTCGCTTCGCGGGCCACTAGACCGGTGCAGAGAGCCGCCTCGCTTCACGGGCCAGCAGCGTGATGTGGTCCCACTGCCGGCTGCGAATGGCATGCTGCGGGACGAGCCACGATCCGCCCACGCAAACGACGTTCTTCAATGCGAGAAAGTCCTTGGCATTATCAGGACCGATCCCGCCGGTGGGGCAGAACAGTACGTCCGGGAAAGGCCCTGACCAAGCCTTCAACATTTCCAGTCCGCCACAGGCGACGGCTGGGAAGAATTTCTGAACGGTGTATCCCAACTCACGTGCTCGCATGACCTCACTGGCCGTCGCCACGCCTGGCAGTAGGGGCACGGCCAGTTCATTGCACGTCTGGGCGACGCGTTCGGTCAGGCCGGGGCTTACCATAAACCGGGCGCCCGCCTGGCAGGCCTTTTGGGCGTCGACTTCGCTTGTAATCGTTCCTGCTCCGACGATGGCTTCCGGCACTTCCTGCGCGATGGCGCGAATGGATTCCAGGGCTACATTGGTACGCAAAGTGATTTCCATCACTCGTACACCGCCCGCTACCAGCGCCTTGGCCAGTGGAACCGCCTCCGCCAAGTCCTCCAAAACAATGACGGGGATGACCGGACCATAGTGGGCCAGATCTTGGATATGTAAGTCGTCGTTCATGATCGTGCGGGACAATGTCATAGCGGCACACATACAACGCGTTATGCCAGGGAGAGAAGGGCGGCGCGATTGGGCAGGCCGGTCGAATCGCCATGGAACTGGATGACTTTCGAAGCGATGAAGTTGCCGCGCATAGCGGCTTCCTGCAAGGGCAGCTTCTCGAGAAGACCGCTGATCACGCCTACGGCAAATCCGTCTCCAGCGCCTACCGTGTCCACCACTTTTACGGGGAAGGGCGCCACGGTCGTGCCCGCCGAGGAGCCGTCATCTTCCTTGCAATAGGCGCCACTTCCACCCAGCTTGATGGCAACTTGCCTGGCGCCACTCTGCAGGTAGAACTCGGCCATGGCTTCCAGGGAGTTTTGGCCGGTGAGCAGCCGCGCTTCCTCGATCCCCGGAAGCACCACGTCGCATAGCGACGCGACCTGATTGATGGTTTTGACCATTTCGGTGGTTGATTTCCAGAGCTGGGGGCGCAAGTTCGGGTCGAACGATATGCTGGCTCCTGCGGCGCGAGCCTGCTGCACCAACATGAGCGAGAGCTCCCTGGTTTGCGGGGATAGCGCTAGGGCGATGCCGGTCAGGTGGAGATGTCGGGAGGGAAAGGCCGCCCAGGTGATATCGGAGGGCGACATCGCACTGGCGGCGCTTCCACGCCGGTGGTACTCGATCTGCGGATCGCTACCGTCGTCGGTCCGCGTTTTCAGCATGAGCCCCGTGGAACGGGAAGGGTCCTCACGAAGGAAACGGGTATCTATCCCCTCATGGAGCAATGTCTCGCGCAGGTATGCGCCGAAAGAGTCCCTGCCGATTGCAGAGACGTAGTCCACCCGTAAACCAAGTCGACTCAGGCCGATTGCAACGTTCAGCTCGGCTCCGGCAGCAGCCTTCTGAAAGTGCTCCACTGTCGCGAGGCCGCCGGTTGTCTGGGCCATGAACAGCGCCATGGCTTCTCCGAACGTCAGGACATCGGAGACGGCGTCGTCTCGACGTTCGGCCTTGGTCAGGGGGCTTGGAGTGTCTTCTGTGGGCATTGCCGCTCCGGATCTTGGAATCAAGGCTCCATGGACGCTCACCACCGAACATGAGTACGATCGGGAGCGTCCCTCTCAGTGATTATGCCGGGGCACCGTTTTCGCGATATCGCGGAATTTCACTGCCTGTTCTATTACGCCTCCGTCAGAAAGCTGGGCCACGGTCGATCGATAAATCTCCTGCCACGGGGTAGCGCTGGCAGGTACGGGCGGGATGCCTTCCTGCTTGCGGCGGTCCAGCGTCGTATCGTCGACGAGCATGTCGCATCGGCCGGTATTCAAGTCGATCCGGATGATGTCTCCAGTCCGGACCCATGCGAGCCCGCCGCCGATGGCGCTTTCCGGTGAGGCATTGAGTATTGAGGGACTATCCGCCGTTCCCGACTGGCGTCCGTCGCCGATGGTTGGCAGGCTGTTGATGCCGCGTTTCAGCAAGGCGTCTGGCGGCTGCATGTTGACGACCTCCGCCGAACCCGGCCAGCCGATGGGCCCCGCGCCGCGAATTACCAAGATGCAATGCTCGTCGATTTCCAGGGCAGGATCGTTGATCCGCCGGTGGTAGTCTTCCGAGCCGTCGAACACGATGGCACGGCCTTCCAGTATGCCTTCCTTGCCAGGGCGGTTCAGGTAGCGTTGCGTGAATTCTTCCGAGATGACGCTGGTCTTCATAACGGCGAAATCGAAGAGATTGCCGGTCATGACTCTGAACCCCGCCTGGTGCTTGAGCGGCTGATCGAACGGCCGGATGGTTTCGCGATCCTTTGATTCACAGCCCTGGACGTTCTCGGCCACGGTGCGTCCGGTCACTGTCATGCAGCTGCCGTCCAGAACCCCCGCCTGCAGCAGTTCCCATTGGATGGCC
>JAJUGH010000132.1 GCA_029268265.1 Alcaligenaceae bacterium
GAGAAAGCGGCCAATGACCCCGAGTTTGTTCAGAAGGCCAAGGAGATGTTCACGCCTCTGCGCTATCTGGGCCCGGACGCGTACAAGGCTGAACTGGAAATGAACGAAGCCATGTTCAAGAAAACCTGGGAAGCGACTCCCTGGGCTGAGTGAGTCGGCTGACCATGCGTTACTCCAAAAAGAAATTGGAGAAGCTGCTGTGCCTCGAGGATTTTTCCCTGGCGGCACAGCGCTATCTGCCATCGTTCATGTACGCCTACATTTCGGGCGGTGTCGAAAACAACAGCTCGCTGGCGCAGAACCGGCGCATCTTCGATGAACTGGGCTTTGCGCCACGCGTGATGCGCGATGTGTCTCACGTGGATATGTCCACCACGCTATGGGGCGATACCTACACCGCGCCTTTCGGCATCGCGCCGATGGGCATCAGCGCCATCTCGGCCTACCGCGGCGATGCCGTGCTGGCCGGTGCCGCGCAGGAAGCCGGCATCCCCATGATCATGAGCGGCTCATCGCTCATCCGGCTGGAAGACATCTGCAGCGTGGGACCCAATGTTTGGTTCCAGGCGTATCTGCCCGGCAAGCAGGAGCAAATCGAAGCCCTGGTGGCTCGCGTGGCGCAGGCCGGCTTCCAGAAGCTGGTGATCACGGTGGACACGCCGGTGGCCGCGAATCGCGAGAACAACGTACGCGCCGGGTTCTCCACGCCGCTGCGGCCGACGTTGCGCATGATCACCGACTGCGCGCTGCATCCCCGCTGGACCTTCGGCACGCTGATGCAGACGGTGTTGCGCCACGGCATGCCGCACTTCGAAAACAACTATGCCACACGCGGCGCACCGATCATCTCGCGCAATGTGTTGCGTGACTTCTCGGATCGCAGCCACCTGAACTGGGCGTACTTCCAGCGCATCCGCGCCATGTGGAAGGGCAAGCTCATCATGAAGGGCGTACTCACCGCCCAGGATGCGCAACGGGCGGTGGACGAAGGCGCGGACGGCATCATCGTCTCGAACCACGGCGGCCGCCAGCTTGATGGTTCCATTCCGCCGCTACTGGCCCTGCCGGAAATCGTACGGGCCTGCCCCACCGTCCCGGTCATGATGGACAGCGGCATCCGCCGAGGTTCGGATGCCATGAAGGCGCTGGGGCTGGGTGCCAGGATGGTGTTTATCGGCCGGCCGTTCGGCTACGCGGCGGCCGTGGGCGGCCAACCGGGCGTGCAGCGCGCCATTGAGCTGTTCGCCACCGAAGTGAAGCGCAACTGCGCCATGCTGGGGCTGACGCGCGCCTCCGAAATGACGGACGCTTACCTGCGCACGTTGTCGCCAGCTAGCCATTTCGAGCGGTATCTGGGGAAACTCTGAGAAGCTCTGTCGTCCAGGAGCCGGCACCTTTACTCGTCAAATAAGTCTGAGTGGGTGCCGGTCCGGGCCAAGTGCAACTCACTGCCGCTAACCCGGTATATCAATAGCCAATCCGGCTCCAGGTGAGCATCACGCCATCCTGACCACCTTCCCTTCAATGCGCGATCCCTATAACGCTCTGGAAGTGGCTGTTGGTTGAGAAGCAGCTGAAGCACACTCCGCAGCTTCTCCATGTCTTTACCCCGCTTTTTGGCGAGCTTCACATCGCGTTTAAAAGCGCCGGAACGAACGGGGGTCAACATGTCACAAATCTAGGTCTTCGAATAGCGCTTCGGCGCTATCAAACCGCTTTCCACGGCCCGCATCGAGCTCCTCCATGGCGTTCCGCGTAGCTCTATTCGGTACTTTCACCTCAAAGGGCAGCCGCCCTTCTTCCGCGACGCGTAGAAATGTCAGCCGGATAAGGTCCGATGCGCTCAAGCCCATACGGTCGAGAGCCTCCATGGCTTTCTCCTTCATTTCCGCTGGGATCCGCGCGCGCACCACAGCATCAGCTTTCATAAGAACCCCCAAGATTTAATATCAATAGTGTAGCTCTGACGTAGCTACGTTACTAGCCGGTTAGACATGTTTGTCGAAGACGTAAACTGCCAATAGCACCGTTCGCTTGGTACGATCTCTCCCCACCATGCATCCATCCTGCGATATCCACGTCCTGCCTTACCGGGCAGACCCCGCCCTCTATTTCGAGCCGCTGCACCGGGAACCGGGCGCCGTGTTGTTCGATAGCGGGCGGCCGGTGGCCGATCGCGGGCGATACGACATATTGAGTGCAT
This sequence comes from Alcaligenaceae bacterium, assembly GCA_029268265.1. Lineage (GTDB taxonomy): Bacteria > Pseudomonadota > Gammaproteobacteria > Burkholderiales > Burkholderiaceae_B > Yanghanlia. The sequence goes on from JAJUGH010000132.1 coordinate 2,204, forward strand.
GGCCCGTGTTATCGGTTCAACCGCAAGAGCAGGAGTCGGGTCAGGCGTTTTTCGAGCGACTGCGAGAAGGAATGCTGGAGCTTGGCGGGGCACGGCTTCCCGAAGGGGCAGACCTGCCTTTTGCCGGCGGGTGGATGGGTTACCTGGCGTATGAGTTCGGGCGCCGGCTGGAGAGCGCGCACGAGTCGGAGAGACGCGACGGCGAGTTCCCCGATGCCATGCTCGGCCTCTATGATTGGGCGCTGATCACTGACCACGCCGAACGCACGAGCCAGCTGGTTCTCCATCCGACGTGCGACCCCGATAAGCGGCAACGACTGATACGGCTATTTGAATCTGTGGCGGGCTCGGATGCCCCGGCGGACGCAGCGCCGAGCCGCTTCGCTCTGGACGGCAATTTCCGGCCCACCATCGACCGCGACACCTACCGCCGCGCCATTGAGCGCATCCACGACTACATCCGCGCCGGGGACTGCTACCAGGTCAACTACACCCAGCGTTTCGAAGCGGGATATCGCGGCGACCCATGGGGAGCCTATTGCGCCCTTCGTGCCGCCTGTGCCACGCCGTTCGCGGGCTATGTGAACCTGGGTGGCGATGAGGCCATACTCAGCCTCTCGCCCGAGCGCTTCATCCGTCTGCACGGCAGGATGATCGAGACGCGACCCATCAAGGGGACCCGTCCAAGGGGCCGCACGCCAGACGAAGACGCCCGCAATGCCCGGGAACTTTGCGAGAGCACCAAGGATCGCGCCGAGAACGTGATGATCATTGATCTCTTGCGTAACGACATCGGGCGCTCGAGCCGCATCGGTTCAGTGCACGTTCCGGAGCTCTTCAGTCTGGAAAGCTATCCGAATGTGCACCATCTGGTGAGTTGCGTTCGCGCCGAGCTGGCGGAAGGGCTGGACGCCTTCGACCTGCTGGCCGGTAGTTTCCCGGGCGGTTCGATCACTGGAGCGCCAAAGATCCGTGCCATGCAGATCATCGATGAGCTGGAGCCCCACCCGCGCAGCCTGTATTGCGGCTCGCTGCTCTACGTGGACGTGCGCGGCGAGATGGACAGTTCCATCACCATCCGCAGCCTGCTTGCTCGCGACGGCCGCATCCGCTGCTGGGGAGGCGGCGGCATCGTGATGGATTCAGATTGGGAAGAGGAATACCAGGAATCGCTGGACAAGGTTGGCGTGCTGCTGCGAACGCTGGAAACAGCGGCAAACTAGATAGAAGGCAGATATTAGAAGGCAGATATCCCCCGGTGTTGAACCCGCGCCGCGCTGCCGGCTGCCCGTCAGAAATCCGCCGCCGGCCCTTACGAATCAGCGCGCCAGTCGCCGCTGCGGCCGCCTTCTTTGGACACGAGCCGGATTTCTTCCATGACCAGGGCTTTGTCCACTGCCTTGAGCATGTCATAAACCGTGAGCAAGCCCACTGAGGCACCGGTGAGAGCCTCCATCTCCACGCCTGTCTTGCCGTCCGTCTCGGCCGTCACTTCAATGGTAAGCCGCGACTGCTCGGCATCCCGCGAGAACTCCACCGATAAATGCGTAAGCGGCAGGGGGTGACACAACGGGATAAGCGCGGAGGTCTGCTTCGCTCCCTGGATGGCGGCGATACGGGCCACACCCAGCACATCGCCTTTGGGGCTGTCAGCAGCATCCAGGGCGGCAAACGCCTGCGGCGACATGTGCAGAGTGCCGCGCGCGACCGCTCGCCGGTGAGTGACGGGTTTGCCGCTCACGTCCACCATGCGGGCCTGCCCGCGCGCATCGAAGTGAGTCAGCGTATCGTCGCGTTCAGTCATGGGGCGGGATTTCTCCGAATCGGTCCGCAAGCGGGTACACATCAAGCAGTTGCCCTGGCGTCACAATGGCGCCGGGGGGAATTTCCGCCAGCGCCTGTGCAAACGCGGCACCGGACAGCATGGCGGACCCTTGCTTGGCCAGCGGCTCGGCGGTCAAACCGTCGATGCCGCTGCGAAGGTTCACCCGCAAGAATTCCCGCCGAGGCTCGGACTGCTCGCGGGTGAAGCCGGCGCGAGCGCTCAGCCGCCATGGGCGCGACTCATGTTCCGATAAGCCGGACATGCGCCGCAATGCAGGCATCGCCAATAACAGGAGGGTGACGAAGCTCGAGACCGGATTACCCGGCAGCATGAAGACGCGGCATTCCCCGATTCGGCCCCATGTGAAAGGCTTGCCGGGCTTGATGAACAGTCGCCATTGCGTGAGCTCACCTACTTGCGAAAGCGCTGCTTTAAGGTGGTCCTCTTCACCCACGGACACGCCGCCTGAGCACAAAATGGCATGCGAATCCGAAGCGGCACGTGCCAGTGCATTCCGGGTAGCTGTCAAATCGTCCGGCAGGATGCCGCCATCCATCACATCAAAACCTTGGCCGCGCAACAAGGCAGTCAGCATCACGCGGTTGCTGTCCACGATCTGCCCCGGCTGCGGCATCACGCCAGGTTCCACCAGCTCATTGCCGCTGGAGAACACCGTGACGCGCACTCGGGGTACGCAGACTGCGTCGGTATAGCCTTGACCTGCCAGCAGGCCAATGGCGGCTGGCGTCATGCGCAGCCCCGCCGGCAACAGGGGCGCACCCTTCCCCAGCTCTTCGGCACGCCTGCGAATGTACTGGCCCGCCTTGATAGATGAGTGTGCCGGCACATCTTTGCCGCTGGCAGGGTGCTCCCGGCAACGGATCCATTCGCCACCCTCTTCGACCCGTACCGCTTCCTGCATGAGTACGGCCGTGGTGCCGGGCGGCACCGGCGCGCCGGTGAACACACGGGCCGCCTGGCCGCGCGAGAGCGTCTGCCTGGGTGCCATGCCGGCCGCAATGCGCGCCACCACCTGCCAGGCTTCGGCGTCATTCCCGCAGATGGCGTATCCGTCCATGGCGCTGTTATCGAAAGCGGGAACGTCAATCTGCGCCGGTATTGCGCGAACCACCACCCGTCGATCGAGCAATTCGAGCGGCACCCGCTCTTCACCAGGCACAGGCTGATGAGTATCCAGCAAGGCCTTCAGGGCATCGTGATAATCGAGCATGTCCGGCCGGCGGCTCATCGAACTTCCTCCCAACGGCGAGCTGCCGCCTGATCGCGCGCCCGGGCTTCCACCCAATGCGCTGAGCCGTCAGCGAAACATTCCTGCTTCCAGAACGGGGCCTGGGTTTTCAGATAATCCATGATGAAGGCGTTCGCCTCATACGCATCGTGCCGGTGCGCACTGATGGTCTGCACCACCACAATGATTTCCCCGACCGGGATCTTCCCAACACGATGCACCACCTGCGCCCCTTGCAATGCCCATCTGCCACGTGCTGTCGCCAGGATTTTCTCGATCTCAGCTTCGGCCACGCCGGGAAAGTGGTCCAGGACCAAATGCGTAATCGGGGCCCCGCCGGCATCGTTGCGCACGCGCCCCACAAACCGCAGCTGCGCACCGGAATCATGGCTCGTCCATTTGCCGTTTCCGGCATCGAGTTCGCCGAGTTCAATGGGAGAGGTCTGAATGCGAACGCTGAACATGGACTCAGCCACCGGTTACTGGAGGGAGAATCGCCACCTCGTCGCCGTCATGGATGGCGGCGGGCGCATTCAACAGCTGGCCATTAATCGCCACCTTGAACACACGCCCGGCTTGCAGGGCGCGACTCCAGTCCGGCCCGCGGCCACGCAGTGCGGCCAACAGGTCATCGGTGCTGCCGCCGCTCCAGGCGAGTTGCTCGCTGCCGGAAGGCTGCAGCATCTTCAGCGGACCGAAATAGATGACGGTGATCATGAATCCCAGTTTATCAACAGGCTTGTGGTGTAGGATGAAACTTCGGGCGTTCAACCTGGTGGACCATCATGCCTCAGTCGACGGCCTCTGCCCATGCCGACGTGCCCCACACTCTGCGGGCGTCCCAACAAGCTGCACCGACGCTGATCGACCCCTACGGTCGGCGCATCGATTATCTGCGCGTATCGGTCACTGACCGCTGCGACTTGCGCTGCCACTACTGCCTTCCGAACGACTTCAAGGGCTTCCAGGAGCCGGCACATTGGCTGTCTCATGCTGAAATGCTGCGGCTCGTGCGGCTGTTCGTGGAGATGGGGATTCACGCCGTGCGGCTGACCGGGGGCGAACCGCTCACGCGGCGCGGCGTGTCTGAGCTGGCGGCGGGCATTGCAGGCCTGCCCGGCCTGGCGGACCTGGCCGTCTCTACGAACGGTACCCGTCTCGCCCGATACGCCGGAGAATTGAAACTGGCCGGTGTGCTGCGGTTGAACGTGAGCCTGGACACCCTGCGCCGGGGTGCTTTCCAGGCGATCACCGGTCAGGACCGGCTGCAGGATGTACTCGACGGGCTTGAGGCCGCGCGCCTGGCCGGTTTCAACCCGATCAAGCTCAACTGTGTGGTTCATCACAACACGCCCGAACAGGACCTGACAGACCTGCTGGCGTATACGCTGTCCCACGGCTTCGTCCTGCGGCTGATCGAGGTCATGCCGATGGGCGACACCGGCCGTCGCTATTCCCATGTGGCACTGGACGAAATCGCACATCGGCTGGCGAACCGCCATGGGCTGGCACCTTCCGTCTTGCGCGCCGGGCCGGGGCCGGCCCGCTATTGGGCCACAGCAGACGGGGCGGCAGCCTTGGGCATCATCACGCCCATGTCGCAGCACTTCTGCGCCGCATGTAATCGTGTGCGGCTCAGCGTGGACGGCACGCTGTATCTCTGCCTGGGCCAGGATCGGAAGGTGGAACTGGGCGCGGCCCTGCGTAACGGCGCGAGCGATCCGCAACTGCAGACACTGATAAGGGAAGGCATCGCAGCCAAGCCCGAGCGCCATGATTTTGTGGCGGCGCCCGAGCGCGTGCTGCGATTCATGTCCCACACGGGGGGATGAGC
>JAJUGH010000133.1 GCA_029268265.1 Alcaligenaceae bacterium
AAAGGGGAAACTGAATGCGCCCCAGGTGCTGTGAAAGCCGAATAGCTCAATCGGCAACTGCACAAGGTAGTTGCTGGCGATGACGATGATGATGTGGAAAGCTACCAGGAGACCCAGGTAGAAAGACACCCGCGACTGCGGGCTCGATGCGGAGCTCATGACGATCCTTTTTGGTGGATGGGGTTAGGGAACCCATGGGTGAGACGAATCCGGCATTATACGATGGCTCCGTCTTGAGTCTTCTGATAGTGATTACTACAATTGTGGTAAAGGAGTGTAGCCATGACCACTGTATCCGTTCGGATTGATGAAGAACTAGTGCGTGCGGCGCGGGTATCCGCGAAAGCTGAATTCCGTACTATGCAGGGCCAGCTGGAATTTTGGGCGAAGGTAGGGCGGGCTGCACTCGACAACCCCGACCTTCCAGCATCGTTCATCGCAGAGAGCCTAATCAGCATGGCAGAGCCCCGAGATGAAGCTACGCCTTTCGTCCCCCGCTCCGCGAATAACGAATGAGCGCATGGGAAATCCGGCAGACCCGGCGGTTTGCCCGTAGCTATAAAAAGCTTCATAAAAACGCGGTGCAGGATGTCGACGCCGCCGTACATTCGGTCAGCCGCGATCCTGACATTGGAGAGAAGAAAAAGGGCGATTTGGCCGACCTATGGGTGTATAAATTTCGTTGCCTGGGACAGCTATACTTGCTTGGCTATACCCGGGACGATGCCATCCGACTGGTATACCTCGAAGCTGTCGGCCCGCATGAGAACTTCTATCGAGACTTCAAGCGTTAAGCCGTTCCCTGCCGAATCCGTGCACCCGTCGACTCCCGCTCAACAATACGAAGCCCACGATCGACCACCGGCTGCTCAATAAGCCGCCCGGCGCAGCTGTCGATAATCCGCATTGCTGCGCGCCGCGCCAGGCGCGGCTGAGAAAAACTCCCGCAATGGCGCTACCGACTTTCACATGCGAGAAGCCCACCATCCAATTTGATAGCCGAATGAAGTAGCGCAAAGGTTCGGGGCACGTGCTTTGCTGCCCCGTCGCATGCGACCGGCATGTGCGCCGAACTGGAGCCGAAATGTCTACTCACCATCCATCAGGCAGTGGCAGTTTCGTCAGCATCAAGGGTCATCCCATCCATCCGATGCTCATCCCCTTCCCCATCGCCTTTCTGGTGGGGGCCTTCCTGACTGACTTGGGCCATGCATTCCAGCGGGAGAGTACCTTCTGGCCGGAGGCCTCTCTGTGGCTTCTGGGAGCCGGAGTGATTTCCGGCCTGGTGGCCGGCGCAACGGGCGCAGTGGAAGCGATGAAGGTGCCCCGAGCCAGAAAGGTCGGCAGCACATGGATCCATGGCGGCGGGAATGTGGTGGCGCTGCTGGCCTCGGCCGTGAACTGGGTGCTGCGCTGGGATGATCATGCGGGCGCCATCCTTCCCACCGGCATCGTGCTGTCAGTCTGTGTGGTGCTGATACTGGGCTTCACCGGATGGCTGGGCGGCGAGCTCACCTTCCGCCATGGAATAGGGGTGTCGCCGGATGTGGGTGGCAGTACGGCGAGCCGTAATACGGTGGGCGGCGGTGATCCGCGGGTGTGAAGGCAACACTGAATACCTGCGCTTACGACGCCCGGTCCTCCACGACCAGTCGCGGGACGCGGTGGAATTCACGCGTCACCTCGCCTTCAATCCCTCCAGCTCGGCGTCCGAAATACTCAGCGCCACGCGACCCATCGCGCACGTGACGCGCAGGGCCTGGCGTAGCTCTTCTTCTTTGATGATGCCACGCACGTCCCCCGGCGACAGGATGTTGTTGACGCGGCAATCCGGCTTGTTGAAACCGGCCACGAGCCGGAAGGCCGGGATGCCGTGGCGCGCAAAGTTGGCGTGGTCCGAGTTGGGCATCAGCGGCAACCAGGTGCCCACCGGCACATCGGCCACAGCCGACGCCTGATTCACGTACGGTTCAAGTGCCGGAAAGTCGCTGAATAGCGCGGTCAAGCTTTCGTCGCCGGCCACCGTATCCAGATTGATATTCAATTTGATGCGATCACGCTCTTGCGGCGCAAGTTCATCCAGATAACGCGCCGAGCCCGAAAGCGCCCACTCCTCCGCGCAGAAGAAACAAACGGTGAGCCCCGGAGTGTCCGGGCCGACGTGCGGCGCCAGCGCACGGGCAGCGGCCAATGCCACGGCCACGCCGGTGGCGTTGTCGAGTGCACTTTCGCCCAGATCGTGGCCGTCCATGTGCGCGCTGATGACCACTTTGCCATCACGCCCACCGGGGATTTCCAGAATGCCCACGCCTGCCACCGAACCCAACTCTTCCTTGCCACGCACTACCATCGACACCATGGCGCGACCCTCGTCCAGAGCCGCACGCAGCGTCTCGGCCGTCTCAAAGTCGACATAGGCTGCCGGAATGCCCGGCTTGCCATAGCCCCGGCCTGAGGAGCCGGACAACAGGCCACCACCTGGCCAGGGGCTCGCAATCAGGAATGCCGCCGCACCACGCTCGAGCGCCAGGTCGTATTTACGTCGCCGGTGCATGTGATCGCCGCTGAAGGGGTATTCGTGGCGCACGAGCACTGCCTTGCCTTTTACGGCATCGCCGGCACGGTCGAAGTCCTCCTTGCGCCCAGCGCCCAGGTCGATGACTTCCGCCCGCAACCCCTCGGCCTGTGTCGAGGCGGAACGCAGCAGGGGCTTGCAGGCCAGCACGGCTTCCGAGCCCTCGAGCCGGAGGCTCGATTCGAGGCATTGCCAGCCGTCATACGGCACATTGATGCGTTGCACCGCATGGCCCGTTTCGGCCAACCGGCCCAGTGCCCAGTCCAGCGCGGCACTGTCCTGACCGGAGCCCGAACGGCGCCCGCCGAACGAACAGATTTCGTTGAAGTCATCCACCAGCGCCGCGTCCGCTGCGGCGCCGTCCAACCATTGCTTCAGTTGCATGTCGCTGTCTGTCTCATGTCGAGGGGCGCCCCGAGGGGCGCGCCACGATCAATTCAATTCGATACCGGTGGAGCTGACCAGCTCTTCCCAACGCTTGAAGTCTTCCTGAAGGAAGCGGGACATCGCCTCGGGGGTGGTGTCACTGGGTACGTCCACGCCCAGACGGCTAAGGCGCTCATGCAGCTTAGGATCCTGCATGACCTTGACCACGGCCTCGCTCAGGCGAGCGCGCACATCCTCCGGCGTACCGGCCGGCACGGTCAGGCCCCACCAGCTCTGGATCGACAGGCTGTCATATCCGCTTTCCTTGAAGGTAGGCACATCAGGCGTATCGCGATGACGCTCGGGCGTGGATGCGCCGATGGGACGCACCTTACCGGCCGCATAAATGGCGGCGGCGCTAGGCATGGAGGCGAAGCTGGCATCGATCTGCCCGCCCGCCAAATCGTTCAGGGAAGCGGCCGCACCCTTGTAGGGAACGTGCACAAACTTGGTGTCCGAAGCCTGCATCAGCAGTTCCGCCAGCAGGTGCGTAAATGAGCCGTTGCCGCCGGAACCGATCGTCACTGCACCCGGTTTCTTGCGGGCCTGCTCCACCAGCTCCTGCACATTGGCAGCCGGAAACTCGTTGTTTACGAACAGGTACATGGCCGACTGGCCCACCAGCGACACCGGCACAAAATCCTTTTTGGCGTCGTATTTGATGCGGTCCGAGTACAGAGCGGGAACGATGGTGAACGGCACATCGGCCAGCAGCAAGGTATAACCGTCAGCGTCTTGCTCGGCGACGTACGAAGTCCCAATCATGCTCCCTGCGCCCGGGCGGTTTTCCACCACCACGGCCTGCCCCAATTCCTTGGAAAGCGGGTCAGCAACGATGCGCGCGATGCTGTCCGAGCTTCCGCCGGTGGAATAAGGCACCACGATTTTCAAAGGCTTTTCGGGGAAGGCGGCGTTCGCGGGGGCCACCATCGCGGCCAAAGCGCACGGCAGCGCCAGCGCGGCGATCAGTTTCTTCATGTTTGCCATTCTGCGTCTCCAGACAGGTCCAGTAGCGGAAAAGTCTATATGACGGGGTCGTGAAGACGAATGGACGAATACGCATGCGCTATTCCATGGTGGAATAGCTGCACGTTAGGGTGAGGCGTCAAAAGTGCCCCCCGCAGTGGCCTTACAGTGACCGGTGCTCGCGCGTCGGCCCGCCGGACGGTTCCGGCTAAGCCCCGCGGGCCAGATACCGCTCCACGTCGCCCTGCAGCGATTTGCTGATGTGCATGAGCCATTCCGAAAACGCCTCGATATGCGGGTCGTAGCGGCGCGCGGCATGACGCATCAGGTAATAGGCATAACGGCCCGATACCGCTTCCCCGAGTGGGCGCGTCAACGTGCCTTCCTGCAACTCGTCCAGCACCATGAACACCGGCACGATGGCGGCACCCAGCCCATGCGTCACGGCGGGCAGCAACATCGAGAAGCCTTCAAACTCCGGTGCCGTGGCAGACGGCCCCGCCCAGTGCGGCGCCACGCCCGCGCGCCACTCATTCCAGCCGTAACCGCGCTGCGCGCGTTTCAAGAGGACAAGCTTGTCCAGGTCGGATACCTGATGGACCGGCGAATCCGCCAGGAGACCGGGGGCTGCCACCAGGGCCATTTCGCGTCCGCAGAGATACTCCGTCGTTATGCCCGCGGCATGCCCCGTGTGCAGTTGTATGGCGGCGTCGAATGGGTCAGTTTCCTGCAAGTCATACAGCAGGCGTGGACGGATATTCAGCCGGATATTCGGATGTTGCGCAAAAAACTCCGGAAGCCGGGGAATCAGACAGTAGTGCGCGAACGATGGCGAAACGGACACGTTCAGGGCCGCCCGCGCATCGGTATGCGCCACCAGTGCGTTCGCCTCGTCGATCAGGTTCAGGGCGGGCGCGATACGATTCAGATACTGGCGCCCGGCATAGGTCAGTTCCAGGCCTCGGGATTTGCGGTGAAACAGGGCTGCGCCAAGACGCTGTTCAAGCGCAAACACATGTTTGCTCACCGCGCTTTGCGTCATGTTGAGTTCTTCTGCGCTGCGACTGAAGTTCAAGGTGCGCGCCGCACTCAGGAAAATGCGCAAGGATTTGAGGGAGTCTCGGGAGCCTTTCATGATCGGGTATTCGCGCCTTGTCGGCCACGTGCAGCGGGCGCGTCAGCCGATTTAATGAGTGACTCGAGTGACCGCTCGCTATGGCTGCGCGGCCATCTCACTTGGACAGCCGCTATAGGATTGTGTACACAGTGTGTCACATTCATAAAGCCGCGGGATGTAAACACTGGGCCACGGCACATAACGCGGCGGGCGGAAACCGCCTCGAACCGCGATGGCGAAGGGAGAATCCGGCGTTCGCCGAGTATAATTCGGTAAACGCCGACTATAGTTAGTGGAGGCTCACCATGTTTGCCGAAGTCATGCGCGATGCGGGTTATGCGGCATACCGGGCCCGCCTGAACGCCCTGCTAGGAATTCCCGAGGACGCAACGGAAATCGAGATCCACAACAGTATTGTGCACGGATTCCCCGCCGCCCTATTGATGGAACTATGCGAAAAAGGCGAAGTTACGCCTATCGAGCGCGACCAAATCATCCCTTTGCGCACGCTCAAGACTCGCTTAAGCAAGGACGAGCCGCTGACAATCGATGAAAGCGACCGCTTGTTTCGCGCCGCTCATGTTGCCGCAATGGCCCAGACCGTCTTCGGCAACCGCAACAAAGCAAAGCGCTGGCTCACCAAGCCTAAGGAGCGATTCGCCGGCCAAACACCAATGGCCATGTTGAAGACCTTGCAGGGAACGCGTCAAGTCGAAGAAATGCTACTTCAAATCGCTGAAGGTTACGCGCTATGACCGAGGCTACGCCCTGTGACTAAGCCCTAGGACTGGCGGCGCCCTATGACTGAAGGCAGCCCCCTATGATTTTGTGGCGTATCAGCGCGTTTGCCGACCTTACCGGCCGGGGAGGTTTGCTGGCCAGCGGGCGGTGGCACCATGCAGGCAGGCCTGTTGTTTACCTTGCAGAGTCACCGGCCGCCGCCATGCTGGAGGTTCTAGTCCACCTCGAGATTGACGCAGAGGACATACCCGACAATCTGCTCCTACTGCGGGTGGAAGTGGCAGACGACACACCACTTCAGACCTCAGGCGTTCTACCCGAGCAATGGGAGGAAAACGTCGCTCATACCCGGCAGATAGGCGATTCCTGGCTGAGTGCTGGCGAAACGCTCCTGCTGGCGGTGCCTAGCGCCATCATGCCCCATACAACTAATTACTTGTTTAATCCCGTACATCCCGCCGCCTCCACCGCTGCGCCGAGTATCGAATCGTTGCGCCTGGACAGCCGTTTGCTTAAAGGGTCGTGACGCAGTATGCGCACGGCGTAAGCCGTGCCGATGTTGCCCCCCGCCCCGGCCTTTTTCTCAACCGCGACGTTTCCCTGTAGTGCCCCGCGGGCTTTTGCCCTAGCTTGCGGGCCAGGATGTCGGCCGACCCCCGGCGCAAACTCGCCCCTTTCGCAATAACTTCGCGAATTTGCATTCACGCCCGGATCGTCGTAATCGTACCCCCCACATACACTGGACGACGTTTCGTATTTTCGTATACGATTAGACAAAAGGAGCTTTACATGGATTGGATGAACACTGGCATGGACGCCAGCGCCTTTGCCGAAATCAAGAACACTTCGCTCGGGAAGCTGGTGCGCGACCATCTGTTGGCGCAGATCATGTCGGGCGCGCTGGTGCCCGGCCAGGCGCTGCGCGAGCCGGAATTAGTGGAGCAGATGCAGGTGTCGCGCGTGCCGGTCCGTGAAGCCCTGCGTGAACTCGAAAGCATGGGCTTGGTGGTATCGCGCAAGCACTCTGGCGTGTACATCCGCGAGCTGTCGGCTGAAGAAGTCCACGATCTCTATCAGTTTCGCGCGCTCATGGATAACCATGCCGGGCGCGTCGTGACCCAGCTGCCGACCGAACGACGACAGGAACTGATCGAGAAATTGCAGCCCTGCGTTGCGGCGATGGACGCCGCAATAGACACGGAGAACACACAGGCCTACTACAAAGCCAACCTGCAATTTCATTGGCTGTTAATCGAGTACGCGG
>JAJUGH010000134.1 GCA_029268265.1 Alcaligenaceae bacterium
GCTGCCGTGCCGGGCACCTTGCAGGCGCGAATGGTGATCGTAGGCGTACACCTGATGATCGTGATGCTTCAGGGGCGGGTAGTCGTGGATGTCGGCCATCACGTGCCCGGCCGCATCGTATCGGCGCTGGTTTCGCCACAGGATTTCATCGCCCCGGGTCAGTTGCAAAAGGCCCGCGTTGACGCCATCGCCGGTGAATGACACGAGCCTGAGCCCATTGCCGTAACGGTAGCCGGGGCGTCCGGGCTCGGTCGTGAGCACGACGCGACGGACGTTACGTGCGTCAGCCCAGATCAGCGATTCGAGCCGAGCGCGAGGGCCAGCGCTCCATTGGTAGTGAAGCGCGCCGCCTTCGGGCAAGTCGTGGCGGGTGATGCGTCCTTCGTCGTCGTAGTGGAATGCTTCGCGAAACTGCACTGCCGCCATTCCGCTGCCCGCAGGACGCCGCAGAACGCGTTCCACAAGTCGCCCCTGATCATCGAGCCGCCGCGACTCCGACTCCGCAGGGTGGTCGATTCGAACGAGATGCCGCCCGCGCCATTGCAGACGCAGCTGCTGTACGGTGGAGTCACGTCCCGACGTTTCCTCGATCTGCGACGGCCGCCCTTGGGCATCCACGGTCAACGACAGGGTGTCGCCATTGGCGTGTTCGACCTTGTTGGGTCTCCCCAGCGCGTCGGACTGGATGGTCAAGGCACCCGTTGCTTCGCTGCGCCAGCCATGCCGCCGCAGTGTCGGATCATGATGCAGAGCCAGGCCGGGCCACCCCCGTTCCCGTGGAATCACACCGGTGAGCACTCCGCTGTCGCTGCGCTCCAGCCGCAAGCCCTCGATGGCGGTCAGCCGCCCGTCGTTCCCGCGGGCAAGGCCCGGTGCAATACGGCGGTACGCGCCGCCATGCCGCTCGAAGTGGAAGTCCTGCCACCGTCCATTGCTGCTATGCACGCGGGTGTGCCCCGCTTGCCTGCCTTGCGCCGCGCGAAGGTATTCGATGCGGAGTTCCGGCAGCCGGCGGCCGTGCTGCCGCAAGCCGATGACCCGCCCCTGACGGTCATACTCCCAGGATGACAGACGTTGAGGCGGCCCGCCGGGAGCCTGAAGGGAGACGCCCGTAAGCGCATACGGGTTCCCGGCGCTGAGCGCGTCTTCGTAGTGATAGATACGCCGCATGCCGTCCGGGCGTGATACCGCCACCAAACGGGGCGCGCGATGGCCGCTGGCAACCGGCGGCTGCTCATAGTGGTAGCCGAACCGGCCAAGCGGCGTGTTTACGGCGCTAACGACGACCTGGCCGCCCTGCGAACCATAATGGAACTTCAGGGCCTGACCACCCGCCGTCTCGATGCGGTCGATCTCGCCTGCATACTCATGGCTGCGGCCAAGGCGATAGATCCGCACCTGGGTCAAGCCGCCATTCCGGATGCGCACGAGTCGGCCGCGCGCGTCGAAATGCAGGGCTCGTCCGTTCGGCCAGTTCCACACATGCCCGTCGCCATGGGGAGTGATGGACGGCGCCCGAAACAGACTGCCGTCGCCCTGACGCAGCAGCCATTCTCCGTTGCGACGCATCAGGCGTGCGTCATAGGAAAGGCTCCAGTTGCGACCCAGCGTACCGCCCTGTATGGATAGGCCGTTGTAGTGACGCACGAGCTCCAGACCCGGCGCGGAGGGATTCGGCGGCAGGTCGACTTCGAGTTGATACTTGTTGCCGCTGGCCAGATGCACCGGGTTCCCCAATTCGAATCCGGGTTCCGGCTCGCGCATGCCTTGCGTCGTGGCGCCGCCACGAGGGCAAGGGGCACCCAGCGCCGGGGGCGAGCAGACACCGGCGTTGGACGATCCGGCCGCCAACGCTACGCCTTGAACGTGAAGCGCTGCGCAGCTTGCAGCCGCCAGCAGGTAATTCTTTACACGGATCGGGAGGAGCATGAAGGGTCGCCGTTCCAGGATCGCGGCCCGCGCGTGCAGGCGCCGGCTCCGCGTGATGTCGGGATGTCGTGACCCTGATTCTCCGTCTTGGCAGCCGAAGGCGCTTCGGTTAGTGTAGGGGCATGTCCATCGTTGGAAATGACACCATGCTGATCGTCTTTCACTCCAAGTCTTCTGCCGAAGTGCTGATGTTTGCCAAGCATGCCTTACCGATACTCAAGGCTGCAGGCAAGCCCTATGACACCGAGCTTCCCGAGCGCGGCGTGATTACTCGAGACCAGATGGCGGAAGCTATTGCCGGTATCGAGCGGGCGCTCTCGATCACCAAAGAAAACGACGAGAATCCGGATACCGACGACGACAACGACGACAAGGTTCATCCCATCAATGAGCCGGTGAGCTTCCGGCGCCGCTCATGGCCCTTGCTTGCCATGCTGAGGCTGGCGCAAGAGAAGCAGGAAGACGTCACGTGGGAGCCGGCCACCGTCTGGTAAGCGGCGCTCGCGCTGGACCTACTCCCCGCCCAATGTCGCCTGCCTGACATTCAGGCGGGCGAGCTTTGCTTAATCTGTCGCCGACCCGCGTGAACCTTCCGGAGACCTTCGAGCATGCGCAGCATCGTCACCATCATTTTCAACGAGCGCCAACAGCTCGAATACGCCGTCGACATCGATCACTCGCCTGAAGCCCAGGCCATGGCGCTCGAGTGGCTCGAGGCCAAATGGGAGCAGCTGGGCTGTGAGCCCCTGCGCCATAGCGGGAAGGTGCTGTTGCTCGATAAGGTGCTCGGTGTGGCTGACGCGCTAGGCTACGATACCTTCGCGAGAAACGCCGACCGTGCCCAGGAGTTTGCTGACCAGACAGCAACGGCCCTGGGCAGGCCCAGCATCACCATCGATCTTCCCGGGCTAACCGTCGGCTTCTAGCGCGTAGGAGTCTGCCGGCGAAAGCCGTCAGCGTATACCGGCGCGCATGAACGATTGCACAAACTGGCGCTGGAACAGAAGAAAGGCGATCAAAAGGGGCGCCGCGCTCAGTAAGGTGGCTGCGGTAATGATCGACCAGTCTATGCCCTGATCGGTCGATGCGAAGACCTGGAGGCCCACCGTCAGGGGCCTGGTCTCGACCGAGCTCGACACAATCAGCGGCCACAGAAAATTATTCCAGTGGTGGCTCACGGAAACCAGGCCGTATGCGACGTAGGTCGGCATGGCCAGCGGCACATACACCTTCAGCAAGACCTGCCATCGGCTCGCGCCTTCCACGAACGCTGCATCTTCAAGCTCACGGGGCACTGTCTTGAACGTCTGTCTCAACAGAAAGATGCCGAAGGCCGAGGCGAAGTAGGGCAGCCCCATGGCAAGAATGGTGTCGCGCAAACCAAGCGCCGACATGCTGCGGTAGTTCTCCACAATCAGAACATCCGGCATGATCATGAGCTGCAGCAACACGAGCATGAACATCAGGTCGCGACCACGGAAAGCGTATCGGGCGAAAGCGTAAGCGGCCAGCGTCGAAAGGACGAACTGGGCAATCAGCACCATGGTCACCAACAGGAAGGTGTTGATGAAATATTGCAGAAAGGGAGCGGCCTCCCACGCCGCGCGGAAGTTCTCCAGCGTAAGAGGCGCGGAGAGGTCAAAGCGCGTGGCATAGGCAGGCGGGTGGAAGGCTGCCCAGGCGCTGTACGCCAGCGGCAAAATCCATAGCAGGCCCAGCAGCCAGGCGCCGGCGGTATCGAGTTTCTTGCTCATCGGCTCATTGATAGTGGGTACGGCGATCCAACCAGCAGAATTTCGCCAACGCTGCAATGGAAAGCACCAACAGCAGCACGACCGATAGAGTGGCGGCGTACGACGTATCCCAGTAGCTGAAGCCGACCTCATAGATGTAGTAGAGCAGCAGAGTGCTGGCGTTGTCGGGCCCGCCGCGAGTCATGACGAGTACGTGATCGACCATTCTGAATGCGTTGATGAGCGCATTGACGAGGACGAAAAGTGTCGTCGGCATGAGGAGAGGAAGCAGCACGCGCCGTAGGTATTGCCAACGGGATGCGCCTTCGAGTCGGGCGGCGTCCCGCAGCGACGGCGAAACCTGCTGCAGCGCCGCCAGATAGAAGATCATGAAGAATCCGGCTTCCTTCCATATCGTGACGACCATGAGGGCGGGCAGGGCAGTCGCCTTCGTCCCAAGCCAGTTGCTAGCGGGTATCCCGAAGAACCCCACGATCTGATCGACCATGCCGTACTGCGGGGTGTAGAAGAAGAGCCAGATGTTGGCCACCGCCACCATGGGCAATACGGTCGGCGTGAAGTAGGCCAGGCGCAAGAACCCGCGCCCGGCCAGCCGCTCGTTGACCCATAGCGCCATGATCAGAGCGATGATCACCGAAGCAGGAATGGTGATCGCTGCGTAGGCCATATTGTTCCAGAATGCCTGCCAGAAGACAGGGTCTTCGAGCATGGCGTGGTAGTTGTCCATCCCTACGAACACCGCCGGGCGTGTGGCCTTGGGCGTTGAGAACAGGCTGTTCCAGAACGTTGCGACTGCCGGATAGTGTGTGAAGGCGATGAGCAGCACCATGGCCGGCAGCAGGAGCAGCCAGCCATGGGTGGCATGCATCGTGGATCGTGGAGCGTGCACGGTCAACGAATCACTGGATCAACGATAAGAGCGGAGCAGGCGTGTCGCTTCGCGCTGTGCGTCCTTCATCGCTTGCTCCGGCGCCTTGCTGTTCGTCAGAACGGCCTGAATGTTGTCGTTCAGGACCTTCGTCACACGCTGGTTGTCATGAGTCGAAAATTCCGCCACGGCAACTTCGAGTTGGTCGCGTGCGACAAGTGCTGTGGGCACTTCCTCGACATACTTCTTCATGCGATCCGTTTCCCAGGCTGCCGGCGTCACGGCAACGTAGCCGGTATCGATGCTCCACTGCGCGGCATTTTCCGGGCTGGTCATCCATTTTGCGAAGGTCAGGGCCGCCTTCCGCTGCTCGGGGGTCGCGGATTCGAACAGATAGAAGTTGCCTCCACCCGTCGGGCTGCCGCCTCGCTTGGCGTGCGGCATGGGCGCTACACCGAATTCGAAGTCGGCATTCTTGCGTACATTGGCCAGATTGCCGGTCGTGGTCCACATGATTGCGGTTTTGCCCAGCAGGAAATCCTGGGGAGTCGTCCCCCAGTCGATCGTGCCCTTGGGCATCACTTCATGCTTGTAGGCCAGATCGTGCCAGAACTGCATGGCCTCGATCACCGCCGGATCGTCCAGGTATGTTTCAGTCCCTTCCTGGTTCATGAGCAGTACATCGTTGGGCGTGGTCAGCGCCTGGAATAGCCAGTAACCGAATGCTCCGCCCGAGGGAATCTGTATGCCCCACTGGCTCACGTTGCCGCTCGCATCGCGTTTGGTCAGCTTTTCGGCGGCCTCCACCAATTCGTCCCAGGTGCCGGGTGCTTTCTCGGGGTCAAGACCGGCTTCCCGGAAGAGATCCTTGTTGTAGTACATCACGATGGTGGATCGCTGGAAGGGGATGCCCCAGGTCTTGCCGCCGGTCTGGCTGTTGGCCATGAAGCCGGGATAGAAGCTGTCATGCCACTTCCTGTCTTCGTCCGTCTGGATCAGCGGATCGAAGGGCACGATCGCGCCTTCGTCGATCAGTGTGAACATGTCCGTCGAGAGCAGCACGGCGACTTCGGGGGCATCACCACCCTTGTGGGCGGTCAGCGCCTTGGCCACGGAGTCCTGATAGGTTCCGGAGTACACCGCCTTCACATCGATGTCCGGGTGTGCCTGCTCGAAACGCCCCACCATGTCGTCCACGATTTTCGTGATCGGGCCGCCCACTGCGACGGGATAGTAGAACTCGATTTCGGTCTTCGTGTCGGCGCTTGCATTGCCGGTAGCCAACAGCGCGGCCAGCGCCAGGCCGGCCGTGCGTAGGGATGTCGAACGCATGATGTGCTCTCTTTGGTCAGACTAAGGATGGAGAGGCGCTAAGCATTACGCCCGCCTCGTCGAAAAATCGTTGATGGCCGGGTTGCCAGCTGGCGCGGACGGGCGTGCCGGGACGTGCGCGGTAGTGTCCGGCCATTCGTACCGCCACACCGGAATTGCTCCCGAATCGGCAAAGGACGATGGAGTCCGCACCGAAGTATTCAATGCTTTCCACATGACCGGGAAGGCCTGAACCCTCTTCGTACAGCTCGATGTGCTCGGGCCTGAGCCCCAGACGATGCGCGCCTTCAGGAGCCAGGAAGCTTGCGTGGTCGCAGCCGTCGATCGCGCGCAAGTTGCCGTCGATGGAGAGCAGGTTCATGGGAGGCGTACCGATAAAGCGGGCCGCAAACTCCGTTCGAGGCTGTCCGTAGAGGGCATCCGGCGTGTCGTGCTGTTCGATGCGCCCGCCGTTCATGAGGACGACCCGGTCGGCCATGCTCATCGCCTCAGTCTGGTCGTGCGTCACATAGATCATGGTGATGCCCAGGGACTGTTGAAGCGCGCGGATTTCCCGTCGCATGTCCTGCCGCAGTTGGGCATCCAGGTTGGAAAGAGGCTCGTCCATCAGGCACACCGGGGCTTCCGAGATAACGGCCCTGCCCAGAGCGACCCGTTGCTGCTGTCCGCCGGAAAGCTGCGATGGTTTGCGGTCCAGCAGGCCCTCCAATCCAAGAAGGCTGGCAACCTTTCGCAGGCGCGGCGCGTAGGTGGCGCGCGCTTCCTTGCGCACCTTAAGGCCGAAAAGAATGTTTTCGCGCACGCTCAGGTGCGGAAAGAGGGCGTACGACTGGAACACCATCGCGATCCGTCGATTCCGCGGAGGCTGGTTCGTGACGTCCCGTCCGTCAATAAGGATGCGGCCGCTGGAGGGCGTCTCCAGCCCGGCTATCATCCGGAGCGTCGTGGATTTGCCGCAGCCCGACGGGCCCAGCAGAACGGTGAAGGAGCC
>JAJUGH010000135.1 GCA_029268265.1 Alcaligenaceae bacterium
ATGCCTCGTCGCAGAAACTGGCATGGCGAATTTCAATTGCGTGGCGTAAAGGCTGATCGTGGACTGGCTGCGCGTGTGGGTTCTTCACCCGATCATCATGCTTGCGCGCAACGCCCGCCGCCTGATCCGTATCCTTTGGAATCGCAGCGAGAAACGCATCGAACTGCTTGGCCTCAAACTTGAATGTCGGCGGGAACTGCCACAGGATAGGCCCGAGTTTGCTTCCCAGATACAACAGGCCGGATGCGAAGAAGTTGGCCATGGCATCGAGACTGGCTTCATCGCGAAACCGCAGCATGTGGGTCAGGTAGCGTGGTCCTTTGACGGCGAATACAAAGCCGTCTGGCGTGGCATCGTGCCACTTCTGGTAGCTCGAGGGCGTCTGCAGGGAGTAATGCGAGCCGTTGATCTCTATCGTCTGCACCTGTCTGGACGCAAACTCCAACTCTCTCGACTGCGCGAGCTTGGGCGGGTAGAAGTGTTCTCGCCACCCTGCATAACGCCATCCGGAGATTCCTATACGTATGGTCATCGCAATACGGCGCAGCGACGGTCGCCGATGGGGAAGGGGAGACGCCCGGTAGCATGCATACACCATGCCGCGCACTGAGCCGTTCTCGTGGGCTCGTGCCTGCAACGTGGGGGCCGTCGCCCAAAGCGGTACCATACGCCGGTATGAACATGATGCCTATGAACATGCAACAGTCATCGCTACGCCACGAGCTACACAATCGCTGGCCACAGGCCGAGACGGTCAGCGACTTCGAGCACAACCTCAAGGCGGTACATGCCCGAATCGCGGCAGCTTGCGAACGCGCCGGTCGCGACCCTGCCGGCGTGCGCCTGCTTCCCATCAGCAAGACGAAACCGGAACCCACATTGCGCATGGCATACGCGGCGGGCTGCCGCTACTTCGGCGAGAACAAGCCGCAAGAGGCCTATCGGAAGTGGGAAGCCATGCAGGACCTGTCGGACCTGCGATGGTCGGTAGTCGGTCATTTGCAGACCAACAAGGCGAAGCTGGTCGCGCGCTTCGCCACGGAGTTCCAAGCGCTGGATAGCCTTCGCGTGGCCGAGGCACTCGAACGGCGTCTGCAGATGGAGGGGCGCTCGCTCGACGTCCTGGTCCAGGTCAATACGTCCGGCGAGGAAAGCAAGTTCGGCTTACCCCCGGACAACGTGGCCGCTTTCCTGCGGGAGCTTCCGGCGTTTTCCGCGCTGCGCGTTCGCGGACTCATGACCTTGGCCGTGTTCTCTTCCGATGCGCAGCAAGTACGGCCTTGCTTTGTGCGCTTGCGTGAGTTGCGAGATCGTTTGAGACAGGAGGCCCCGGCCGATGTCTCGCTCGAGGAGTTATCAATGGGCATGTCGGGCGACTTCGAGATCGCGATCGAAGAGGGCGCCACCATTGTTCGCGTGGGGCAGGCCATCTTCGGAGCAAGGGCCACGCCGGACAGCCATTACTGGCCTTCAGGAGAGAAGTGAGCGAAAAAGGCGAGGGATAAACCCTCGCCTCATTCACTGGTTACCGCTGCGGCGGATTACCACCACTCGCTACGAGCCATGCCGCCCGCGATGCGCGCTACCCGCGCGCATCGCATCGGGAATAACTTCGTTTTACTGCGGCTCCACGCCGGAGTCCTTCACCACCTGCGCCCAACGGTCGATTTCAGAGTCGACGAACTCGCCGAACTTTTCGCCGGTCATGTTGGGAATGGTGCTGCCGTTGCTTGCCCACAGCTCTTTGAGCTTCGGGCTGTCCAGCGCTTTCAGGATTTCCTGCGACATTTTCTCGACTACATCGGGCGGTGTACCCGCCGGCGCCCACATGGCATACCAGGTTGAGACTTCGTAGTCGGGAACGCCCGCTTCCGCCGCTGTGGGGACATCGGGGAAAGAGGGCGAGCGTTCAGCTGCGGCGACGGCAAGCGGCCGAATGGTGCCCGAGCGAATGTGCGACGCAGAAGAACCCAGCCCGTCAAAGCCGACATCGACCTTCCCTATGATGAGAGCGCTCAGCATGGGTCCCGCACCCTGATAAGGAACGTGAGTCAGCTTGATTCCCGTTTTGAGGGAGAACAATTCGCCTGCCAGATGGTGAGTGCTGCCCATGCCGGCCGAACCGAAATTGATGGATTCCGGGTCGGCTTTGGCCTTCTCGATAAACTCCTTCAGGCTGTTGATGGGCAGGTTCTTCGGGTTCACCACGATGATTTGCGGTGGCTGGGCCAGCAGAGCGACCGGCGTGAAGTCTTTCTGTATGTCGTAGGCCAACTTCTTGTAGATGGATGGAGCCACCACGTGGTGCGCGCCGCCCATGAAGAAGGTATAGCCGTCAGCCGGCGCACGGGCCGCCACACCGGCGCCCAGGGTTCCACCTGCCCCGCCACGGTTGTCGACCACTACGCTCTGGCCCAGTTGCTGGCCCAGCTGTTGGGCGAGGGGTCGGGCAAACGTATCGGTCCCACCGCCTGCGGGGAAGGGCACAATGATGGTGATGGGCCGCTCGGGCCACGCTGCGTGCGCCGTACTGGTGACGGCCAACGCTGACAGCACGGCTGCTGCCGCAATTGCAAAGCGCTTGTTCACAGGAAGATCCTCCTTCGGATGGGTACTGCTTTGGATTCTTATTGCTTGGAAGCTTGTTATAGCTCTTCTGGGACCCGTCGCTTCATCTCGTGTCCCCGTTTCTTTTGACAGGGTTGGTATCGCGGGCATGCCTCCTTCATAGTTGCTTGTATTGCTCGCGCAAGGCGTTTTTTTGCACCTTGCCCATGGTGTTGCGCACCAGTTCCGGCACGAAATGGATGCGCTTGGGGACCTTGAAGTTGGCCAGGCTGCCTTTGAGGCTTGAGAGCATTTCGGCTTCGTCCAGCACCTCGCCTTGCTTGGGCACCACCACCGCCACCACGGCTTCGCCAAAGTCGGGGTGCGGCACGCCGATCACCGCCGATTCATTGACTCCGGGTAGTGCGTCGATGACCAGTTCGATCTCCTTGGGATATACGTTGTATCCCCCACTGATAATCAAGTCCTTGCTTCGACCGACAATGGTCAGGTAGTTCTCCGGCACGCCGTCGCCACCGAAGAGTCCGACGTCACCGGTGCGGAACCAGCCGTCTGCCGTGAATTCCTCGCGCGTCTTTTCCGGCATGCGCCAGTAGCCCAGAAATACGTTGGGACCTTTCACCTGCACGTTGCCGATGGTGCCGGCGGGTACCTCGTTGTCGTTTTCGTCAACCACTCGTACCGACACGCCGGGCAATGGCTGGCCCACGGTGCCTCCCAGTCTTTCGCCCAGGGCAGGGTCGTAAGGGTTGGAGGTGAGCATGATGGTTTCGCTCATCCCGTAGCGCTCGAGTATGGTGTGGCCGGTGCGCTCCTTGAAGGCCTCGAAGGTTTCATTCAATAGCGGAGCAGATCCCGAGATGAAGAGCCGCATGTTCGCACACACTTCACGGTTGAACCGCGAGTCGGCCAACAGGCGCACGTAGTAGGTGGGCACGCCCATCATCACCGTACTCCGGGGCAGATACTGCAGCGCCTGCTCGATATCGAGCTTCGGCAGCCAGATCATCTTCGCGCCGGCCAGCAGTGCGCCGTGCGAGGCGACGAAGAGCCCATGTACGTGGAAAATGGGCAGCATGTGGAGCAACACATCGTCTGCACGCCATCCCCAATACGACTTCAGAACTTCTGCATTCGAAGCCAGGTTGCCGTGAGTCAGCATGGCGCCTTTGCTGCGCCCGGTGGTACCCGAGGTATACAGGATGGCCGCCAGATCGTCGGGCTGGTTCTGCACTGTTTCGAAGACTTCGTCGGCGCTGCCCGCTGCGAGCGCAAGGCTCCCGCTTCCGTCTTCATCCAGCGTATGAACATGAGCCGTGCCGGTCTTGTTGGCCAATTCGGTCATCCAGCCCAGGTTGCGACTGTCGCATACGAGGACGGCCGGTTCGGCGTCCGTCAGGAAGTATTCGACCTCAGCCGCCTTGTAGGCGGTGTTGAGTGGCAGATAGACCAGCCCGGCCCGGACTGTCGCCAGATACAGCATCAACGCCATGGGTGATTTTTCGACCTGTACGGCCACCCGGGCGCCGGGCTCAAGCTCCAGAGACTGCAAGAGCGAAGCGATCCGCCCGCTCATTGCATCGATGTCGTTCCAACTGTAGGTCTGCGCAGGCGTCTCAATGGCCACTTGCTGGCGGTCCTGCGGAAAACCTGCCGCCAAGACGGCATACAAATTGGCATTGGCTCCCAAATCATTCTCCTGTGAATGCCGGCTCTACACCGGCCAAAAAAGCTCGTACGCCTTCGTGGTGATCACGGCTTTCTGCGTACCGAAACAAAGCATTGAATTCTGCGTCGCTCAATGGCTCGACGGGCGGGCACAAACGGGCGGCCGTCTGTTTATTGATGCGGGCCGCCAGAGGGGCACCCTTGGCCAGACGATGCGCACAGCGCATGACGTCGGCGTGGACATCTGAGTCTGGCAGCACACGGGTCAGCAGTCCCTTGGCCATGGCCTCGGCCGCGCCGAACACTCGCCCTTCAAGCAGAATCTCCATGGTGACCGCGCGACCCACCAGATTCAGCAGGCCGCGCATTTCGTCCGGCGCCATGGGAAAACCGAGCCGGTTGATCGGCACGCCAAAGCGTGCATCGGCTGATGCAATCCGTAGGTCACACTGGCTCGCTATTTCGAGCCCGCCGCCTACACAGACGCCGTGGATCTCGGCCACAACCGGATGCATGCACGAGGCAATGGCGGAAAGGGCCGGTGCGAGTATTTCGGTGTGATAGTGGCGTACGCCGTTAAGATCGCCCCGGAATTTCGGGAACTCGCGTATGTCGGCACCGGCGGCAAAGTTGCCGCCTTCCCCCCTTACCACGACACAACGAAGGGCATCATTGGAGGAAAGCTCCGTGAAGATCCGTGTCAGTTCCTGCCACATGAATACGGTGATCGCGTTCAGGCGCCCGGGGTGGCTCAGCGTGACGAACGCGATGGGGCCTTCGTAGTCGAGCAAGACTCGCCCGGCTTGCGTGCCGGCATCCGTACCGCTCATCGCCATCTCAGACTCATTCCCAGTTTTGGCTTGCCCTGGGCCAGGAGGGCCAGGTTGTCATCCAGTTGCTCCAGGTCGTACAGGTAATTCACCATGATGCCGCAAGACTGGGCCATGCCTTTGGCCGAGCAGTCCGCCGCCCAATTCAGGCGTTCGATACGTGCGCCATTGCCCAGATGGAAACGCGCCACAGGATCCAGTGGCTGGCCGTTCTTCATGGTTTTCAGATAATGAACGGCCAGCCGCAAGCCCGTACGCTGAATGGCGTCTGATGCCTGGCCGGCCGCAGCCGACTTGAGCTTCTCCACCCATTTTGCTCCCGCCTCAGGGTCATCTTGCGCCTGCTCCTTGTCGGTTTTGTCGATGAGCATGGCCTGCATGGCTTTGCCGTCCTGTTTGGCCAGCCAGTCGGCGAAGCCGGGAATTGGCGAAAGCGTGGCGAAGGACTTGAGTCGCGGCAGTTCGCGCACGAGCTCGTCAATGACGCGCTTCAGCAGGAAATTGCCGAAGCTGATCCCTCGCAGGCCGGGCTGCGTATTCGAAATGGAATAGAAGATGGCCCAACGCGCCTTGCCGGTATCGTCGGCCGGTATCTGGGGGTCAAGCAGGACCTGCACGTTGCCGGCCATCTGGGCGGCGAAGGCCACCTCGACGAATATCAAGGGGATGTCCGGCATGCGCGGATGGAAGAAGGCATAGCAGCGGCGATGGCCGGCCACCCGATGCTTGAGTTCATCCCAGGACCGGATTTCATGCACCGCTTCGTATTGGATGAGCTTCTCGAGCAACGATGCGGGAGAATCCCATGTGATTGGGCGCAGTTCGAGCATGCCGACGTCAAACCAGGTGGTGAGCAGCCCTTCGAGCTCGCGTTCCAGTACGCTCAAGCCGGACACCTGCTTGCGCCAGCGCAGCATATCGGCGCGCAATTCGACCAGCAGGTTCAAACATTCGGCTTGCGCGTACAGGCGCCGGAACATGCGCAGCCCCAGGTCATCTCTCGGTTCCAGGCTGCCGCTGGCTTGCGCCAGAGCGGTCAGCAGCGCCCGGCGGTCTTTGGAATCTGCCGCGAGATAGCGGGCGCTCCATTGTTTTGCCAGGCGGTTTGCCGCGACATCGGTCAGCCGAGCAGTGAACAGCGTGCGCAGTTCCTCTTGCTCGGGCGGCGGATCTCGTTCCAGCCAGCGGCTCAGGCGCGCCATCAGGGCGGGCACGACCTTGTCGGTGACCTTGTCCGTGACGGGGACCCGCTCTTTTTCAGTTGCCTTGTCGCCGTCCGCCTCCAGCACGACAATGGCTCGTCCCTTCGTCTGCGTGTCTGTGGTCGCCATGATCAAGCTCCTGAGTGATTGTGTAGGGGGGTACGCTTCTCTTGAGCGGCCAGCGCATGCAACGCATCGAGCTGGCGCATGAGGTGCTTGCGCGTCAGCGCTTCCGATCCTTCGGGGTCGCGCGCCTTGAGCGCGGCAAATATCGCAAGGTGCTCCGCGCAGGATTCCTGCATTCGCCCCGGATAGGCCAGGCTCTTATGCCGAGACAGGCTCAGCAGCTTGCGCAGGTTCTCCACGATGTCGGACAGCCAGCGGTTATCCGCCAAGGCTTGTATCGCTTCATGGATCAGGGCATTCGTTGCGTAGTATTGATCGATGTCGCCGGCCCGAGCATGTTGTTCCAGCTGCCGATGCAAGGGCGCCAGGCGGCGTAGATCTTCATCAGTGATCTTGCGCGCCGCCTCATACGCGCAGCGCCCCTCGAGCATGGCCATCAGCGGGAAGATGTCATCGAGATCGCGGACGGAAAGCTCG
>JAJUGH010000136.1 GCA_029268265.1 Alcaligenaceae bacterium
CCGATTCACTGATTCCGTCCCGCACATGCACATTTTGTTGGCGCTGATCGGCAACCGTGGTTTCCCAAGCGTATTCGTCTCGGCCGGGCGCCTTGTAATCATGGCAAAGGAACATGCGTGTTCGGGGTGGCAGGTCGAGCAGGCGCCGGATGGACCGGTAGAGCGTCCGGGCGTCGCCTCCGGGAAAGTCGGCGCGCGCGGTTCCATAATCGGGCATGAACAGCGTGTCGCCCACGAAGACGGCATCCCCAATGCGATAGCTCACGCAAGCGGGTGTATGGCCCGGCGTGTGCATAACGGCTATCTTCATGTTGCCTAGCGCAAACGTTTCGCCGTCTCGTACCAGTTTGTCGAACTCGTCACCGGCTTCGGAGACATCGTCCAGGTTGAAGACGTCGCTGAAAATCCGCTGGACTTCACGAATGTGTTCGCCGATCACAATGTGGGCCCCGGAAACGCGGCGAATGTATGCTGCTGCGCTGAGATGGTCTGCGTGGCAATGGGTTTCCAGCACCCATTGGAGCGTGAGTCCCTGGTCCCTGGCCATTGCCAGGATGTGGTTGGCGGAATCGCAGGCGATCTTGCCGCTGGCGGCATCGTAGTCCAGCACGGGATCGATGACTGCAGCGCAACGTGTGCCCGGGTCGGAGACAAGGTAACTCACACTGTTGGTGGGTTCGTCAAAGAACGATTGGATGTTGGGTGACTGGATCATGCGACCTCCTTTCACGTTGAATTTATATATTAGCTTATGCTAAATTAGAAAAGAGTGGAATAAATGAGTGAATTGACCTTCAGCGAGAAGGATCTCCATTTCCTGCAGCAAGGCGCCGCCCAGGCGGCCGCCTTGTTGAAATCGATAGGCAATGAACATCGCCTGTTGGTGCTGTGTCTGTTGATCCAGATGGAGGAAATGTCGGTAGGCGCCATGCTGCAGCATATCCCCCTGAGTCAATCAGCTCTGTCGCAGCATCTGGCGCGCATGCGGGAAGAGGGGCTGATTTCGTACCGGCGGGAATCGCAGACGCTTTACTACCGTATCGCGAATCGCGACGTCGAAAAGGTCGTGGCAACGCTGAAGTCGATTTACTGCCCGTAGGCGGTTCAACCGCCCGGAATTCCACTGTTTTCTGACCAAAGGACGGTGTGAAGATGAAAGCGGTTACCCCCACTCAAGCAAAATCGCTCCTTGCCCACGGCGCCGTATTGATCGACGTGCGAGGCGCCGGCGAACACGCGCGGGAACGTATCCCGGGATCGCGCCATCTGCCTCTGACAGAGCTCGAAGCAAACGGCCTGCCATGCGCCACTGGCGATATTTTCATTTTTTACTGCCGCTCCGGGCACCGCACCATGCTGCATGCCGGAAAGATCGCCGCCTGCCTGCGTGGTGAAGGTGGGGCCGAAATCTACATCCTCGAAGGCGGCCTGGACGCATGGAAGCGTGCCGGCCTGGATGTGCATCGCGATTCTTCGCAGCCCATTGAGCTTCAGCGCCAGGTTCATCTTGCGGCCGGCAGTCTGATTCTGCTGGGCGTGACGCTCGGTGCCTTTGTCCATCCAGGCTTTTACGTCATTGCCGCGGGCGTGGGCGCCGGCCTGATGTTGGCGGGGCTTACGGGCTTCTGCGGAATGGCCCGGCTGCTTATGAAGGCGCCCTGGAACCGGCGTGCCACCCACACCGCAAGCGATTAACGGTTTTTCCCCTGAAGAAAAGGAGTTGCAATGAGAGCCAATATCGGAGCCGTTGATCGCGGCCTGCGTATCGTCGTGGGCATCGTGCTGCTGGTGCTTGCCGCCACCGGTAGCATCGGTTGGTGGGGCTGGATCGGTATCGTGCCGCTGGCCACAGGGCTGTTCAGCCGCTGCCCGGCCTATTCGCTGCTGGGGCTGAATACCTGCTCCAGGAAGTAGCCGTCCCTTCGGTCTTCCGCCTTCGCCCACCGGTGGACCGTTATATCCATGTCAGATCTGACATCCGGGGATGCCCTTAGGTACTACTTCCAAGCACTTCGGAATCCTTCATACTGCCGCCGCGGATGCATGCATCCGTTGTGGGAAATACTGATAACTAGCTTGAAACCGGAGGCGACATGAGGAAGTTTGCCGTATGGAGTTCATGGTTGGATGGCGGTATGCGGGGAAAGGAAACGGCGATGGGCGCGGCCATGATTCTGATCATGCGCACGCTGATGACCGTAGCTTTGAGCATGTGCATGTTCATGACGGGATCGACCCGGGCACAGACTCCGCCCGACGTTGTGATTTCCACCCCTGAAGAGGCGCGGGCGTTCAACGATCCCGCGCCTTTTTTGTTTGCGGGGCAATCGTTGACAGTGGCGACAAGCTTCGCCACTGATCGCGCCTTCGTGCTGGAGAAGCGGGCAAGGCTAAGGGTGGGCGAGGGCGTGTACTTTGCGTTGAACGGCACGGTGGCGTCTGAGGCCAGGTCAACAGAAGCACCCTTCGAAAAATGGGGCCTCGGCACACTGGCGCTTAGTGGCGCCAATACTTACACGGGCGGTACGTTGCTGTACGAGGGCACTCTGGATCTCCATGGCGCGGCGCCCTTGGGCGCAGCCGCGTACAACCTGCAGCAGTCCGGCGGCACCGCCTTGCGTTTTGCAGACGGTGCCTGGGTTGCCAACCACATCCGCCTGGTGCCTGCCGTCGCGACCGCTCAGCCGCTGCCCGGCTTGAGCGGCCTGACGGAATGGCATGTGGCCTCTGGCGAAGCCACCATCGTGGCCACCGTGAATGCATTCGTGCCAGTGCGCAAGACCGGAGCAGGTAGCTTGCGGCTCCGCGGCGTGTACACCGGTGGCCTCCCCATGTGGTTGCAGGAAGGCGCCCTGGTACTGGACACCGATTTCTCGGGCCGCGTACATGTTGGCTCAGGGGCGCGACTCGAGGGTGTGGGGCCGGTGCTCGGGATGACGGTTCGGTCGGGCGGCATGCTGGCGCCCGGCGGGCGGGGTGCCCCCGCGACCTTTACGTCCTGGGCGGACTCGAGCTTTGAGCCAGGCAGCATCTATCACGTAAACGTCTTTTCTGATGGTCGTTCCGACCTGCTCGATTGCCTCTGCACATTGCAGCTTGGCGGCGTGGTAGAGGTCGACGCCGCGGAGGGCGGCTGGGGCGCCGAACATCGCATCCTCATCGTGAAGGCGGATGGAGGGCTGAGCGATACCGCGTTCGACGCGGTACGGATCAATCTTCCGACGCTCGATCCTTCGCTAGAGTATTCCGGCAACGAGGTGTACCTGCTGATCCGCCTGGCAGACCCTGCGGGGAACGACGAGCCTACCGTTCCGGGAGTGCCGGAACATCCCGGCATACCGCCGGAACGGCCCCGCATACCTGTTATCAACCCGTGGGTTAAAGATGCCTGGCATGCGTCAATGCACAGCTTTCTTATGGGTAATAGCCGCTACGTGCGAGAAGCGGTGTTGGCAAGTGCGCGGGGCGATCACACCGCTGCAGTGAGCGAGCGTGGCGGGGATTTATCCGCAGGTGCCGACCCAGGTGCCGACCAGGGCGCAGGGGCAAGTAGAGGCACAGGCGTGGCAGACACTTGGGCGTACGCCTTCGGCGCGACGGGCAAGCGCGGACCAGCCGCCGATGTGGCGGGCGATCGCCACGACACCCGCGGTATCGTGCTGGGTCTGAACGCCCCACTCGCGCCAAATTGGAAGCTCGGTGGGGTGCTGGCCGCGCAACACGCCAAGCTCGAGCGCGATGGCAGCCGTGCATCCGCGAATGTGGATTCCCTGCATGTCGGGTTGACGGCACGGGGCCGCACACCGGCGTGGCGGATCACCACGGGCCTGCTGCGCGCCTGGCATCGCATCGAAAGCCGGCGGCGCGCGCAGGGCGGGCCACTACAGTCGCTGCTGGGCGCAACCTATACCGGAAAAAGCTGGCAGGCTTTTATGGAGGTTGCGCCGCGCCTGCGGCAGTTCACCGACTGGGCCAAGCGTTTCAACGAAGAAAGCGGCCCATATCTGCGCCATACCTGGATGCATCTGAAGACGCCTGACTTCGCCGAACGCGGCGGCGCCGACGCGCTGAGTGTGCGGGCGAGCAGCGCCCATATGCACACATCCACTTTGGGATGGCGCATGCGCCATGAAGGCAAATGGCAGGGGCGCGGATTGAAGCTGGAAGCCGATGTGGGCTGGCAGCATGTGTGGAGTAGCGCAAGCCCGGTGGTCGCGCAACGCCTGCGCACAGATGCTGCGCATCGCACGCCGACCCATTCCGTCACCGGTCTGCCGATGCCGCGCAATACCGTGACGCTCGATCTGGGGGCCGGCTTGGCCATACGCAAGAATGCATTACTGGCACTACGCTATTCGGGCGTGCATGGCAGCGGTTATCGCGACCATGCCGGTTGGGCCGAATTTCAGTGGGCGTTTTAATTGCGTGCGGCGGCAGCTAATAGTCGCTTCGTCGGCCGGCCTTGGTTTTTGCCAACGGCCCCCGCCGTGCAGCGTGCAGTACGCGCAGAATAGTGATGTCGTGGGCACTGTCCCGGTACACCACGATGTAGTTGGGCCGCACTACCATTTCTCGTGTGCCCTCCACGCGCCCCGGCTTGTATAGCTGCGGGTGCGTGGGTAGGGCCCTCACCTTGGCTTCTACCTCGTCCTTCAGTGCTTGCGCTGCATTCGGATTATCTGCAGCGATGTAGGTAATAAGCTCGAGAAGGTCTGCACGTGCTTTAGGGTGCCACTTAGGAGTCGCGGTGGGCGGCATCGCGTGCGCTCGTTTTCTTTTCTTGTGCGCGGTCAATCAGTGTTTGCGCGTCCCGCATGACGTCATCGTGATGGATGACAGGCGAGGGGTCATCAAGCGCGTCTTGCACTTGCATGCGCAGCCACGCGTCGTGTGCGGCAGCTGCATGCGCACGGCGCATGCGCTCCGCGGTATCGGCGCGTTGAGTCGGACTTGCCCCTTCTTCGCTGTAGTTACTGGCATCGAGCATGTCTACCCGCGTGATTCCCAGTTCCTTGCGTAGGTACTGCATACAGGTATCAAGGCTGCGCCAAGTCCGGGGCTTATCGCTGCGCTGAGTGCCAAGGAGTTTTTCTGTCACGCCGAACTTCAGCAACACGGACCAACCACCCGGCTGGCCGATGATGGACGCGCCGTGAATGGTATCGGCGTCTGCCATCTGGCGCGCCAAAGCCGTGTCTATGGTGATACTCATTACGACCCCCGAGCTGATTAGGTTCGAGCGGAATGCGGGTATCCGCTATAGGATATTCTGCGCAGATCTTCTAATGTTTGTCACCCTAGACCTGCTTGGCTTAACGCCAAGTCGGAGTGCCTGAACGGTGCATGCATGGCGACGCGGCGCCTACACACCGCGCCGCTTCAGACCTACTCCGCCAGTTCCGCGTACAGATCGTATTCGTCGGAATCGGTAATGCGTACGCGCACCAGATCGCCGGGCTGCAGCGTCTTTTCGGTGCTCACGAAGACGTTGCCGTCGATCTCCGGAGCATCGGCACTGGAGCGGCCGATGGGGCCGTCTTCATCGATTTCGTCAATCAGTACGTCCACCTCACGCCCGACCTTCTGCGCCAGGCGCGCTGCCGAGATGGCCTGCTGGTGCTCCATGAAGCGCTCCCAGCGCTCCTGCTTGACCTCTTCGGGCACCGGGTCAGGCAGCTCGTTGGCGCGGGCGCCTTCGACTGCCGAGTACTTGAAACAGCCCACGCGGTCCAGCTGCGCCTCGGACATCCAGTCGAGCAGGTATTGGAAGTCTTCTTCCGTTTCGCCGGGAAAGCCGACGATGAAGGTAGAGCGCAGGGTCAAATCCGGGCAGATCTCACGCCATTTATGGATGCGGGCGAGTGTGCGGTCCTCGAAAGCCGGGCGCTTCATGTTGCGCAGCACTTTCGGGCTGGCGTGCTGGAAGGGGATGTCCAGGTAGGGCAACACCTTGCCTTCCGCCATGAGCGGGATCACTTCATCCACGTGCGGGTAGGGGTAGACATAGTGCAAGCGCACCCATACGCCGAAGCGGGAGAGAGCTTCGGCAAGCTGGGTGAAGTGCGTCTTGATGGGGCGGCCGTCCCAGAAGCCACTGCGGAACTTCACATCAACGCCATAGGCGCTTGTGTCTTGCGAGATGACCAGGAGTTCCTTGACGCCGGCCTTGACCAGGCGCTCCGCCTCGCCCATGACATCGCCGATCGGGCGGCTGACCAGGTCGCCGCGCATCGAGGGGATGATGCAGAAGCTGCAGCGGTGATTGCAGCCTTCCGAAATCTTCAGATAGGCGTAGTGGCGCGGCGTGAGCTTGATGCCTTGAGCCGGCACCAGGTCCACGTAGGGATCATGCTCGCGCTTGGGCGGTGCGGCTTCATGCACCGCGCGCACTACCTGCTCGTATTGCTGCGGCCCGGTGACGGCCAGTACGGCGGGGTGAACTTCACGAATGAGGTTTTCTTCGACGCCCATGCAACCCGTCACGATCACCCGGCCGTTTTCAGCGATGGCCTCGCCAATCGCTTCAAGCGATTCGGCCTTGGCGCTGTCGATGAAGCCACAGGTGTTCACCACCACCACATCGGCGTTGTCGTACTCGGGCGTGATGGCGTAGCCGTCGGTGCGCAGCTGGGTGAGAATGCGTTCGGAATCGACCAGTGCTTTAGGACAACCCAGGCTGACGAAGCCGACTTTGGGGGAACTCATGGATGACCTCATTGAGCAGTGTGCTCTTTGTGAAAAATGATACGAGTTTTCATTTAGTAGGGTTACGCGCTCGTGCAGGATACGCCTTCCCGGCCAGGCCGGATTTCGCTTTCGGACACCATGCTTGCCGCGGCGCAAAATGTGCA
>JAJUGH010000137.1 GCA_029268265.1 Alcaligenaceae bacterium
AGGCCGCTTCGAAGCCGCGCAGGGCGGTACCCTCTTCCTGGATGAAGTGGGAGAGCTTCCCTTGTCCGTCCAGGCGAAGTTGTTGCGCACGCTGCAAAACGGGGAAATCCAGCGCCTGGGCACGGATGCCACCATCAAGACCGACGTGCGTATCATTGCCGCCACGAACCGGAATCTGAAAGAGAACACCCTCGAAGGAAGCTTCCGGGCGGATCTCTACCATCGCCTCTCCGTCTACCCGGTGCACATCCCGCCCCTGAGGGATCGCGATCGCGACGTACTGGTGCTGGCCGGTCATTTTCTGGAGTTCAATCGCGCCCGACTCGGGGTACGCGGACTGCGGCTATCGTATGGCGCCGAGGAAGCCTTGCTGGCTTATCCCTGGCCCGGAAACGTACGCGAACTGGAACACGTCATCAGCCGTGCGGCACTCAAGATGTTGAGCCGCGGCGCCTCGCGCGACCAGATTCTGACCGTGCCGGCCGAATTGCTGGATCTGGACCTGCCGCATGACACGATGGCCCGCACCTCGACGAATGCCAGCTTCGGCAATGGCGGCTTCGGCGACGGTAGCCTTTCCTCGGTGCCTTCCGAGGGGCTGCCGCCGGCGACCGGACCTCTACGCAGCGCCCTGGATGATTACGAGCGGCGCCTAATCCGGAGCGCCCTGGCAGCATCAGACAACAACTGGAGCCGGGCCGCTCGCTTGCTTGACATAGATCCAAGCAACCTGCACAAGCGGGCGCGGCGGCTCGGATTGAAGGAAGACTGAACAGATATACTAGGTCGGGCACGGCGACACCGGCGCCGACAGCTTACCTACTATAAAGAAACGATCCCACAATATGAATTACCTGCTGATCAAACACCTGCACGTTACAGCCGCCGCTCTCAGCATCCTGTTCTTTGTCATTCGCGCCTATTGGTCGGTAAGCGAAAGCGCCATGCTTCAAAAGAAGGTGGTGAAGATTGCGCCGCATGTGATCGATACCGTATTGCTGGCCGCCGCCATCATGCTTTCCGTACTGCTGGGGCCGGCTGCCGCTCAGCCCTGGGTGTTGACCAAAATCGTACTGTTGATCGCCTATATCGGTGTCGGCACCATTGCCATCAAGCGCGGGCGAACGCCTCGCAGCCGCGCAATTGCTGCGGTCGTCGCCGTGTTGATCTTCATCTATATCGTCGGGGTGGCCATCAAACACCATCCCGCCTCCTGGTTTTTCTAAGGAACGCAAGCTCATGCCGCATATCCCGGCCGCCAGCAAGATCGATCTTCCTCCCTATGAGACCATCGCGCTCGTACTTCAGGGAGGAGGTGCGCTCGGCGCGTATCAGGCTGGGGTATTCCAGGGGCTGCAGGAAGCCGGGATCGAGATCAATCGGCTCGCGGGTATCTCGATCGGCGCCCTGAACACCGCCATCATCGCGGGCAATGCACCCGAAAACCGCCTGGCAAGGCTGCGGGAGTTCTGGGAAACGATTTGCCAGCCCAATACGCCGCTGGCCGCGCTGCCCGCCTTCGCGGAGCAATCGCTCTTCAACACGAACGACTCAGTGCGCGAATTTCTGGGCTACCTTAATTCGTCCAGGGCCATGCTTGACGGCCAGTACGGCTTTTTCCGGCCCAGAACCATGGCGCCGGTACTGCCCTACACCCACTTTGCCCCGACCGAAACCAGCTATTACGACATCACGCCACTAAAGGGCACACTCGAGCGATTGTGCGACTTCGACCGGATCAACCATGCGTCGGAACTGCATGTATCGGTAGGTGCCGTAAATGTTCGCACCGGCAACATGGTTTTCTTCGACAATCGCGAGATCGAGCTGCGTGCCGAGCATTTCATGGCTTCGGGAGCCCTTCCCCCCGCCTTCCCGCCGGTGGAGATCGACGGAGAGCTGTTCTGGGACGGCGGCCTGGTCTCCAACACGCCGCTGGGCCACGTGTTGCAGCAACGCCCCATGCGCGACACCCTGGCATTCCAGGTGGATCTGTGGAGTGCCCGCGGAGCCGCGCCGACCAACATGGGGGAAGTCGATGATCGCCGCAAAGACATCACCTATTCCAGCCGCACGCGTTACGTCACGGATCACTTCCGCCAGTCCCTCGAGCTTCGCAGCCTGTTGTGGCGCATGCTGCAGGACATTCCGGAAGACGTCCGCGCACATTCGGACTATGTGAAGCTTGCCGAGCAGGTCAGCACGGCAAAAAGCTACAACGTCGTGCATCTCATCTTCCGCAATCGCCCCTACGACTTGCACTACAAGGACTATCAATTTGGACTCGCCGCCATGCGCGAGCGCTGGGAGATCGGCCTGGAAGACATCCGCAAGACGCTGCAGGACCCACGCCGCCTGGCCATGCCTGATCGCGAGATCGGCTTCGTGACCCACGACGTTCACCGGGAAGAAATCGAAGAACGCATGTCGGCCCGCGAGCGCCCCGACGAGGACTGAATTCGAGGCGGGCCGCCGTCCCACACCGGCGCAACATGAGAGCCGCTTCTGCGGGCATGCCTTATTAGCGCCCTAATTGGCCGGACGCACCCGCCCCAGCACCACCATCCCGCCCAACACCAGCACGGTGCCGGCCAGCTGCAGGATCGTGATGGGCTCTCCCAATATCCACCACGCCAGGAACAGCACGGAAACCGGGCCGATCATCCCCAACTGGGAGGTCATGGGTGCTCCGATGCGCGCCACCGCCCACATCACCATAAACGTGGGTAGAACCGTGTTCAGTACAGCGTGCACGCCGGACAGCCAGTAGACCGGCATGGGCTGCACCAACCCGTCCAGGCCGCGCTGGGCCAGGAAATGCAGCAGTGCATACACAGCCGAGGCGCTCATTGCGTAGGCCACGAGGCGTGTTGACCCCACTCGCTTCAGTATCTCGCCGGAACTGATCAGATAAATGGAATAGGTGAAGGCGGAGGCCAGGACGAAACCGGCGCCGAGCAAGACATTGCTGCCGGCAAACGAAAGGTCATGGATAAACGCCAGCAGCACGCCCAGATACGACAAGCCCATGGCCAGCCACTGCGCCGCCGTAATGCGACGCTTCAGGTACAGGGCTGAAATCAGCAGCACGAAGGTAGGCGAGAGAAACAGAATGAGCCGCTCCAGCCCTGCCGTAATGTACTGAAGGCCCAGGAAATCCAGATAGCTGGAAAGGTAGTAGCCGATAAAGCCTAGCGTAAGGACCAACACGGCATCGCGCCCGTTCAGTCGTGGGATGCGCCCTGCCCTTGCGCGGCGCGCCTGGACCGCCGCCACCACCGCAAAGAACGGCAAGGAGAACAGCATCCGAAAGCCGATCACGGTGAGCGCGTCTACACCATAGCGATAGGTAAGCTTGGTGACGATGGCTTTGGCAGAAAACAGGATGGAACCGACACAGGCCAGCATGAAGCCCGCCCAGAATGTCCGCGAGCGTGAGCCATCGCCGACGGCGGGCGTATTTGGGGAAGACGACATGTGAACGGCCAAAGGGGAACAACAGAGGTGATGCATTATAAGTGATGCAACTTGACACGTTTCCCACTTCGAGGTTATAAACTCGATCTTTCTTCGACAGCACTTATGCCGCTACGGCGCATTAGGTGAACGAAGAAAAGAGGAAGAGGCGCTTGCGCAGGTTTAAAAAAACATGCTATAGTTTTCCTTCTTCAGTTCCCCGATAGCTCAGTCGGTAGAGCGACGGACTGTTAATCCGCAGGTCACAGGTTCGAGCCCTGTTCGGGGAGCCACCGAATACCGAAAGAAAAAGCCCTTGGCGCTTCATGCACCAGGGGCTTTTTTTCATTCATCTCACTGTTCGCAACGTTTTAACTCCCACCGCTGGTTCGCAGATCTACTCTCGTAAATCTGTTCGAGCTTCGTGCTTCACGCCTCCTTTACTTTATGGTAACCGGCGGCACATTCCTATAGAATCTATGAATGGGCTTGACAATGTAAACTGCCCATCAACCCACTCAAGTCGGCTAGCCCAACCGACTCAGAATCACAGATCCTCACCACCGTGGCGCACTTTCGTTTAAGCGATTCGCAACGTAAGGAATAGCATGCGTAGTAGAGATACCTTTCAGCCTAAGGTAGTTCGGTATATCGTTCAGGGAGCTGCCCAGGAAGCCGCTCGCTCTCTCGAATTGCTGCGCGCTATCGAAACGACGGTGGAGGTGAACAACCTTATTGCTGAAGCGTTCGAGCATATCAATCATCGCATCACCGCGTCCATCGAAGCGGTTTGCGCACGCCCGTCAGAAAATCCAGCGGAGCCCATCGACGCCGATGGATCTATTCGAGCCATGGCGGAGCAGGCGCTCGACGTCTTTTGTTCGGCCGTGCAGACAATGTCCTCCAAGCGAGATGCTGCGCTTCGGGACGGGGATCTGTCTCACGAAGATGGAGTGGTTGAATCCTATGATCGGGTTATGGAGGCGCTCACGGACTCACATGGCCTTATTAATGAATTGAACTGGGCAATCATGGAGCATGATGCCGACAGATCTCCGCTCTCTGGCAAAGGTCCTTTCACATCGGCCAAAGAGCTCCTGGCCGCGCTCAGTGATTAGCGGTGGCGTCCGTCGACATACGGTCCCTCGACTTCAAAGAAACGTTCCATAAGGATCTGAAGAAAGCTCCGCCGGAGGTTGTCCTGGCGCTGGAGTCCGTATTCGAGGGATTATTGGCAAATCCGCAGCCTGCCAAACTTAGAGTTCACTCGTTGACTGGGTGCTTCAACCCTCGAATTCTAAAGGCCGACGTGCTGCCCAATAAGTCTTGGCAGATAACCTTCGAGATGGACGGTACCAAGGCGGTGCTACGTAGGTTGGCGCCACATAAGACCATAGATCGACGACCCTGAACAGACCCGCTTCCGCGGGTTTTTTGTTGTCCCGCTTGGGCTCCTACGTACCGACCCTGCTTCGGGGAGCCCGACAACGGGACTGTTAATCCGCAGGTCACAGGTTCGAGCCCTGTTCGGGGAGCCACCGAATAACGAAAGAAAAAGCCCTTGGCGCTTCATGCACCAAGGGCTTTTTCTTTGCGCGCAGCAGGCACGCTAGCTGCTATTCATGCGGTCCCGGCGGATAACGCCAAGGAGGACGGTTGATGCCCGAGCCTTTCGTTGTACAGGATCTACTGAAACATCAGGACATTACCGACATCCACTGCGCCTATGCTCAGAACCTTGCCGCCTGCGCAGTCACGGCCATCGACGCGGACAACAACACCACGACCAGCACGCTATGGGTCTTGCCACTGGAAGACGGGGCACCCTGGAAACTGACCGCGGGCACCGGCAACGATCAGAACCCACGCTGGTCTCCCGATGGCACCCAAGTAGCCTTTATCTCGGACCGGTCAGGGCTGAATCAGGTCTTCCTCATTTCGGCACACGGCGGCGAAGCGCGGCAACTCAGCCGCGTCAATGGCGCCGTCACCTCATTGGAGTGGAGCCCCGACGGTACGCGGATACTTGCGTGCTGTTCCCTTGCAGTGGATCCGGAACTGCGGGGCGCACGTCCCGCACCCGACGCGCCGGCGCCCGATCCCGATGCACCGTGGCTTGCCTGGAAGCTCCCCTATAAAGCGGACGGCGTCGGCTATGCCCTTGGCCATGAAGTCCATCTGTTCGTAATTGATGCCGTTTCCGGGGATGCCAGGCAGATTACCGACGGGCCGTTCAATGTCAGCAGTGCGGCGTGGTCGCCTGACGGCACACGAATCGTTTACGCGCGCACACGGGAAGGTGACGAATCGCACATCAACGATCTATGGATCGCCGATCCCGACGGGGGCAACGCCACGCAACTGACTTCAGAACAATCTCAAGTCCTGTTCCCCGTGTGGTCCCCTGACGGGCGATGGATTGTGTTCTCCGGCAGCCTGGACGCGGGCAATGCGCAATCACGGCTATGGATTGCCGATCCGTCGACCGGCGACGTGCACGGTTTGGGAGAAGATTCGATTGAGGTGGCCAGCGAGGGCGACAGCGTACAGTTCCTCGGGCAAGATTCCTCTCGGATATACGCCATATTGGCCCGTGAAGGCTTGCACGAGGTCGCGGAAATCAGTGTCCCGGAAGGCCTGGTGACGCGTCGCGTACGAGGAGACCGGCAAGTCTCCAAACTGGCGTGCAGTCGGAACTTTCTGGTGTTCACGTCCACGTCACCGCTCCAGCCCTGCGAGGCACACTGCTCCGCGCACGATGGCAGCAACGAGCGTGTGCTGACCTCCTTCAATGCATGGTGGCAGTCACGATCCAAGGCCAGCATAGAGCGGCGCCGGTTCACGGTCCCCGACGGAGACGGGGGCAGCGAAGAAATCCAGGGATGGCTCTTGAGACCCCCGAATGTCAGCGGACCCACACCCCTTCTCGTTGACTTCCATGGTGGGCCCGCAAGCTATGTGCTGTTCGACTACCCCCCACACGCGTACTGGTCGGTGCTATGGTCCCAAGGCTGGACGATCTTGGCGCTCAACCCCGTCGGCTCCGCGAGCTACGGACGGGATTTCGCCGCCCGCCTTCGGGCACGCTGGGGCGAGCTGGACCTGCCGCAACACCTGGCCGCGATTGAACAGCTGCGAGAAGAAGGTATTTCTGATCATCGGGTAGCCGCCGTCGGTAAATCCTACGGCGGCTACCTGGGTGCCTGGGCTATCGGCCATACCAACATCTTTACCGCGGCCGTCTTGATGGCGCCGCTGACGGACCTGGAAGCTCACTGGGGTAGCTCGGACAGTGGCTACTACTCTGACACTTATGCCGTGTGTGGCGATATCACTGCACAGAGAGAGACCATGCGCCG
>JAJUGH010000138.1 GCA_029268265.1 Alcaligenaceae bacterium
CAGCAGGCCGTCGCTGAGCACGTACGGCTGCCAGTCATCGCCTTTGCTGTAATTGCCGCCCGCCTCTTTCAAAATGTCTTCCACCAGGTACGGCACCACTTCCGCCAGGCCGACGGCCTCTTCCTCGGTATTGGCGAAACCAGTGACCGACTTGCCTTGGACCAGCGGTTTGCCATCCGCAGACTTCACGTGGCGCAGCACGCCGGGTGCGTGGCATACGGCAGCGACCGGCTTGCCGGCGGCCAGCATGGCTTCGATCAGCGCGATCGATGTGGCGTCTTCGGCCAGATCCCACAGTGGCCCGTGGCCGCCCGGATAGAACACTGCGTCGAAGTCGGCGGCCGAGACATCCGTCAGCTTCTGCGTGTTGGCCAGTACGCTCTGAGCCGTTGGGTCGTCCTTGAAACGGCGAGTGGCATCGGTCTGTGCCGATGGATCGTCGCTCTTCGGATCCAGCGGCGGCTGTCCGCCCTGCGGCGAGACCACCGTGACCGGCGCGCCGGCGTCCTTGAATACGTAGTAAGGCGCGGCAAATTCCTCCAGCCAAAAACCCGTTTTCTTGCCGGTGTCGCCCAGTTGATCGTGCGAAGTGAGAATCATCAGAATCTTCATGAAGCGCCCTCTTTGAATGGAGGATGGGGAAGCGAGCGTCTTACCGTCCAGGCCTCGCTCGCTGGGGATGCGAGCCACCAGCTTAGCAAAGCTGCCGCGGTTGAGCATGCCCATGAAGGGCTGTGAGTGCCGTACCTGCCAGGCCCCCTGTGCCGGCTCTTTACGGTGGCGCAGACGCGCAGCCAACGTTATCCCGTTGTTGCCGCCGCTAGAATCATATAGTTACAAACTCTATTCTTGGCTTGCGGCAGCTGCTGCGCCCCTTTATTGACGCCAGATCACCGAACTTATGGGCGAAGCGCCCGCACTACTGGGGCAACGCCGATAAGCAGCTTTCCTTTCCCCATTGCTTCCTCTCCCCTGGCCTCCTACCATTGCGGCGCTTTCTCATGGGTGGACGATGTATACGCTGATATTGAGTATTTCCTGCAGTGTGGCGGTTTCGGTGTTGCTGAAGATGGCGCGTGGCCACGGCATCCGGGTAGACCAGGCCATTGCCTTCAACTACGTTATGGCCGGGGCCCTGTGCTGGCTGATTCTCAGCCCCAAGCCGGCGGCCTTGCTTCAGGATGCATCGACATGGCCCTTGCTGCTGGCGTTGGGGCTGCTGTTGCCCAGCGTATTCTTGATCATGGCGAAGGCGGTCCAGCATGCGGGCATTGTGCTCAGCGATGCGGCGCAACGTCTTTCCCTGCTTATTCCGCTCATCGCCGCCTTTACCTTGTTCGGCGAGAGCACCAGCGCCAGCAAATTGGCGGGTATCGGAGTGGCCTTGTGCGCACTTGCCGCCCTCCTTTGGCGGCCCCGAACACGCGTGGGGCCGCATGGCGCGGTGGAACACGAAGAGTCCGGGAACACCGGCCGGCTCATCGTTGTATTGCTTCTGGCCGTCTGGGTGGGTTACGGCACGATCGATATCCTGTTCAAGCAGATGGCGAAGATAGGTTCTGCCTTTCCCACGACATTGCTCGGTGCGTTCATGCTGGCCGGCTTGATCAGCTTCGTGTATCTGATTGCGCGCCGTACGGTTTGGAGCGCTCGGAGCGTGTTGTCGGGCCTACTGCTTGGCCTGCTCAACTTCGGCAATATCTATTTCTACGTGCGCGCGCACCAGGTCTTTTCGGAGAACCCCACGCTGGTATTTTCCGCCATGAATATCGGAGTGATATCACTCGGGACGCTGGTCGGTGCCGGTGTATTTCGCGAGCGCATACATTGGGTGAACGGTGTGGGTATCGCACTGGCCATCACCGCCATCTTCATTCTTTTTCCCCGCTAAGGCTCAACTTACCGAGGCTCGGCCGGGTCTTCCGGATCAGCGGGCTTGCCTGGCGCGTCGGCCGGCCCCGCCGCTTCTGAGCCGCTAGACAAGGGCGACTCCCCTCGGTCCGGTTGTTCTCCGAGATCTTCCACTACCGGATCCACTGTCAGATCCACTGCCGGGTCCACTGTCGAACCGACCGCCGGATCCGCTGGCGCCACCACCTGAGGCGCCGCCATGGCCAGCAAGTCGGCGGGGCCGACAGTAATCGGCTCCGATGCCGGCATGGAGATCGTGCCCGCTTCGCTCGCCCCCTCTTCCTCTGTGGGGACGATGGCAGCGACCCCCGCAGCCCCCGCCAGCGCTGCGGCAGCAATGGAGGCCGGCGACTCCTGTGGAGCAGGCGCCACTGGCGGCTCGGACGGCACCGGCTCCGAGGGCACTTCAGCCGGTGCGGCGCCGACGGGTGCCTCTTCAGGTGGCGTAGCGAAGGAAACGTCGGTTTCCAGATCGACCCGTGGGTCGAGCGCGGGAACCACATTCGGGTTCTGCACGGAGTCGGGCATGGGGACGAAACCGGTCGGCGCGTCCTGACTCAGATGGGTGCCGCTGACGCGCTGTGAGCGCACGAAAACGACCAGGAACACGGCGCACGCGGTGACGAACACGAAGAAGACGCCCGCCTGCAGTTCGCGCATGAGCAGGCCGACGGCCAGCGGCCCGACGCAGGCTCCCAAGCCATACACCATGTACAGAATGGCGCTCAAGCCCACCCGTCGATCCGGATCGACGTTGTCGTTAGCAAAGGCCGCTGCCACGGGATACAGCGTAAAAAGAATGATGCCGAAGAGGCAGGAAAACACGACCAGCGCCACATAAGGCATGGGCCACCAGCCCCAAAGCGGCACGGTCAGTACCGCCAACACCACGGAATTGAATCGGATCAGTCCCACGCGACTCATGCGGTCGGCCAGCCACCCAATGGGCCACTGAAAAATCAGACCACTGGCCACCGCCGCGGCCACGAATACAGCGACTTCGCTGGACGTCATGCCCTGCGCCACACCATAAACCGGCGCCAGGCCGTAGAAGGCGCCGGACATCATGCCCGCCATGAACATCACCGTCATGGACATAGGCACGCGCGAGGCGTAATAGCGGTAGTGCAGCGGTACCGGAACCTGAATGGCCGGGTGCACACGCCGCGTCACGGCAACAGGGATGAGACAGGCGGCCGAACACAGCGCCACGAAGATCAACGGACCGGCATCCAGCGCCGGGAAGAGACTGACTGACAGCTGACCCAGCACCGTCCCCAAGCTGGAAAAGACCATGTAGAACGCAAAGACGCGGC
Source organism: Alcaligenaceae bacterium (assembly GCA_029268265.1). Classification (GTDB taxonomy): domain Bacteria; phylum Pseudomonadota; class Gammaproteobacteria; order Burkholderiales; family Burkholderiaceae_B; genus Yanghanlia. The sequence goes on from JAJUGH010000138.1 coordinate 3,228, forward strand.
CGCGCAGGTGATTCTCGGTTTGTTCGTTCAGCCAGCTTTCCAGCACGATGAACTGGGTCACCATGGCGATGCCTGCGATGAACCGCAGGAAAATCCACAGGGTCAGAATGTCGATCAGTGCCTGGATGAGTACGGTGACGGTCACCACCGCGGCGGTGGCCGCATACGCACGTATATGTCCGACACGGATGATGAGTTTGTGCCCGACACGGGCGCCAAACACGAGCCCAAGGTAGTAGGCAGCGATAATGGCGCCGACCCAGAGCTCGGAGACCGATGCGGCAGTAAGCCGCAGGCCGAGATAGGTGTTGAAAAGCCCTGAGCCGACCAGCAGCAATAATGTGGCCAGGAACAGGGATGAAAACGCCGCTATCGTCTTTGCCATGACAGACCGAAATCAGTAAAGCAAGGCGCGGCATATGCCGCGCCAGTTTTGAGCCTATACGCCCTTCTACAGCTGATTCAGCAAGCTGCGTGCATCAGACACTTCAAATTTGCCGGGCTGCTCGACATTGAGCTTCTCCACCACGCCATCGCGCAACAGAGCTGAATAGCGCTGTGATCGTACGCCCATGCCCTTGGCGTTCAGATCCATTTCCAGGCCGAGCTTGCGCGTCCATTCGCCGCTACCGTCTGCCAGCATGCGAACACGGCCGTTGACACCGACATGCTCGGCCCAGGCGCCCATCACGAAAGCATCATTTACCGCCACGCACCAGATTTCATCGACGCCTTTTTCGGCAAGAGCGTCGCGCTCTTCCATAAAGCCGGGCAAATGCTTGGCGGAGCAGGTGGGTGTGAAGGCGCCCGGCACCGCAAACAGCGCAATGGTTTTTCCTTGCACGTGTTCGGACACGTTGAAGGCGTTGGGACCCGCGGCACATGTGCCGCTCGGTTGGTCGTAGTATTCGTAGAGCGTGCCGTCTGGAACGCGGTCACCGACTTTGATCGTCATGGTCTCCCCTTCTCTTGAACAGATGAAAGCTTCAATGATACGGCCAAAGGAGAGACGGCATGATGAAATCGGGTGTAACGAGAATGCGCGCCGTGCGGCAGGAGATGAAGGACGCAAAGCGGGCGCCCCGAAAGGGCGCCCGCTGCCATACATTTCGGCAAGGACGTCGCCGGCGGCTGGGCCGGCCTTGCGGGATTAAGTGGCTTCCTTAACGCGGTAGACGAGCGTGGCAGTCTTGGCCAGACCCAGGACCTTCACCGTGACACTGCCCAGCAGCAGCCGCGAAAGGCCGCTGCGACCATGGCTGCCGATAAAGATCAGGTCGCAACCGTTTTCTTTGGCGGCCTGGACAATGCCGTCGGCCACAATGAAGTTGGAAACCACCTTTCCGGTGGCCTTCACACCTGCCGTATCGGCGCGGTCAAGCACCTGCTGAATATACTTCTGGGCCTGCTCGTTGGCCGTCTTTTCATAGTCTTCGTCAGTGATGGCATAGGCCGCTGCCATGCCGTCGAACCCGACCGTGGCAGCAAAGGGCTGGGTGACGTAGAGGGCTACGACTTCCGCGCCGATTTGACGCGCGAAACATACGCCCTTGTTCGCCGCCTGTGCGGACAACGGGGAACCGTCAGTGGGTATGAGGATTTTTTTGAACATATGCGAGCCCCTACATCTTTTGTTGATATGTATGCCGCAGCTTAACCCCGTTGAAGCCGGCCTGTAATCCGCATTAACGCTGCCTTTTGATACGTATCAAGCATCCGACGCGGCAGTGAACAGGTGAGTGCAACGCGTGCCGCTGCGGCAGTACGCCAGAACAGGGTGCGGCAGGGTGTCCAGCAGTTGCTTGAAGCGCTGGACGTCCTCGGCCGTCATGCCGCCGCTGACGACCGGCTGATATTCGATGGAAAGGCCGGCAGCCCGGGCTGCGGCAATCACGTCCGACGATGCAGGCTGCTCCGGGCCGCCTTCACCATCCGGCCGATTGATGATGACGCTCTTGTAACCGGCATCGGCCACGGCCTGCATGTCCTCGGGCCGAAGCTGTGGCGCGACCGCAAATTCGTCGGTAAGGGGGTTTATGGGCAGTGACATTCTGTGCAACTCCGTATAATGATGGGACTTGGGGGGATACCATGGAAAATAGTATGACTGCCTTGCCCCGTGCGCAAGGCGGCCACGCCGGCGAGGCGCCCAGCGGCGCCACGATACGCGACGCCACGCCGCAAGACCTTCCGCAGATCCAGCAGATCTACGCCCATCACGTGCTCTCCAGCACGACCACGTTCGAAGAAGTTCCACCTACGGTGGAAGAGATGGGCGAACGACTTTCCAAAGTACAAGACCAGGGTCTCCCCTGGCTGGTGGCCGAACAGGACGGGCGCATCCTCGGCTATTGTTACGCGTCGGCCTATCGTCCCCGGCCCGCATACCGGTACACCATTGAAGACTCCATCTACCTGGCCGACGGCGAAAGCGGTAAAGGCATTGGTGGCCTCCTGCTAGGCGCTCTGATCGAACGCTGTGAGCGCGGTCCATGGCGCCAGTTGATTGCAGTCATCGCCGGTACCCAGAATCAGAGCTCCATCAATCTTCATCGCAAGGCCGGGTTCGCCCACGTAGGCACGCAGCCCGATACGGGCTACAAGTTCGGCCAATGGATCGACGTCGTCTTCATGCAGCGCCCGCTGGGCCCCGGTGGCGGTTCCCCTCCGGAGGAATAGGCACGCCAGTCAAGCCAGTCGGGCCCTCGGCGCCCCGCCTGGCCCCAGTAAGTGATCAATACGGTAAGCACGATGCCCTGCCGTCCGCCGTGTCGACGCCCATTGCCCCATCAGCTCCCCCGCGCGCACATTGACGCTCAAAGCGCCGTACAATAAGATTACTTTTATAGTCATCTTTAAATACGGAAACCATGGCACGGCCCGACCTTTGCACGACAGAAGAAATCCGCCAGCTCGTTCATCAGTTTTACGGCCGGGTACGTGCGGATCCCGTATTGGGGCCCATTTTCGACGAACACATTGACGACTGGCCCGTGCACCTGGAGATCATGGTGCGGTTCTGGTCTTCGATTTTGCTAGGCTCCGGCGAATATAGCGGCACCCCAATGCCCAAGCACGTCGCCCTGCCCGACCTCAATGCTTCGCTATTCCATCGGTGGCTCGAGCTCTTTCACGAGACGACCTCGCAACTACCCAACCGCGACATGGCCAACCAGGCCGACGAACTGGCGCGACGCATCGCGCGCAGCCTCTGGTTCGGCTATCAGATGAACCGCCACCCCAACCGCATGCCTGCCGAGCTCGACCATGAATGACCGCAATCGCTCCACCCTGCCCGCGCCCGACTTATCGGTCTTCCTGAGTCTGGGCTTTCGTCCGCTCTATATCTGCGGCTGCGCATGGGCTCTGGCTTCCGTTGCCATCTGGATCTTCACGCCGGCGCTGATTCCTGCGCCTTTTTTTGCAGTGGCGTGGCACGCTCATGAAATGCTCTGGGGCTTCATCGCAACCATTGCGGTCGGCTTCCTGTTGACGGCACGCGCCACCTGGACGGGC
>JAJUGH010000139.1 GCA_029268265.1 Alcaligenaceae bacterium
AGCCTTCGTGTTTGCGATTATGGTGGTGGCCGCCAGCCGGCCCATCATCGCCGTCGTCGATATCATGGTGAAAACGCTGGCCAAGGTTATGCCCATGCGTCGCGAACTCGCCATGTATTTCGTGATCCTGTCGTTCGTCCCGCTGGCGGGTTCGTTTATTACGGAACCGGCGGCAATGACGCTGGCTGCCTTGTTGCTGCGTGACGCCTATTTCCGTCGGCCTGGCCAGGAAGGCTTCAAATACCTGACCATCGGCGTGCTGTTCGTGAATATTTCCATTGGCGGGGTACTCACCGCTTATGCGGCGCCTCCGGTGCTCATGGTTGCGGCCACCTTCGGCTGGGATTCGGCCTATATGGCGACGCACTTCGGCTGGCGTGCGGCCGTTGCCGTCCTCATTAGTGCGGGGGCCGTCACCTTCCTGTGCCGCAAGTTTCTAGTCGATGGCACGATAGGCCCGGTTTCCGCAGAGAAGGGCCGCCCGCCGGTGCCGCCAATCGTCATGGCGATCCATATTGCGTTCCTGATTGCCATTGTGCTCTCTGCCCATCACATGCCGATCTTCATGGGCCTGCTGCTGTTGTTCGTTGGCTATGCCCACGCGTACAGCCGGCATCAGAATCCCTTGCTGATCCGCGAGGGCCTCATGGTCGGCTTCTTCCTGGCCGGTCTGGTGGTGTTGGGCGGTTTGCAGCAGTGGTGGCTCCAGGACCTGCTGGGCGGCTTGCCGCCTACGGTTCTCTACTGGGGATCCATGGCCCTGACGGCCGTAACCGACAATGCGGCCCTGACGTATCTGGGCTCACTTGTGCAGGGCACCAGCGAAGAATGGCGCTACATGCTGGTAGCGGGCGCCGTGACGGGCGGTGGCCTGACCGTTATCGCGAATGCACCCAACCCGGCTGGCTTTGCGTTGCTTAAGGGTACTTTCCCAGATGGCGCCATCTCGCCGCTCAAGCTCCTCGGCGCCGCATTGCCGCCCACGCTGATTGCCGCGGTGATGTTCTTTTTCGTCTGAGTATTGCCCTCTGGCGCAGAGCAGACCACGTATGCGGTAACGATTTCCGCGTAGAGGTAAAATCGCGAGCTTGATCCGCAGCCGCGTCCTTCGGGGCGCGGTTGCCTGTTTTCACTTGTCCTTTTTTCAGGGATGAATTGCCGTGCCTATCTACGCCTACAAGTGCAGCGCCTGCGGCCATGAGCAGGATGTGCTTCAGAAGATGTCGGACCCGGTGCTCGTGGACTGCCCCGAGTGCGGTCGCGATACCTATTCCAAACAGGTTACCGCCGCAGGTTTCCAGTTGAAGGGCTCCGGCTGGTACGTGACGGACTTCCGGAATAACGGTAGCGCCGCCAAGCCTGCAGGTGCGTCCGATGCCGCCTCCAGCAGTGGTTCGGCCTCATCCGGCGGCAGCGATTCGAGCTCCAGCAGCGCCGCATCGGGCACCGGCACGACTTCGTCTGGCGCCGGCAGTGCCTCCGGCTCCGCGTCCGCCTGACGCATCGGCGGCACACGGGTGCCGCCATCCCTTTATAATTCCGCCAAGCAGGTCAGCGTTTAGGCGTCCGCAATATCGTGCAGGCGTTTTTCGCAGCCGCTCCCGCCACGCCCAAGGAGCTCCAGGGCTTTTCCCAGTCGATGCCGTGCGGTGATGTCCAGGTACCCCGCAAACGGGTATCGATGTCGCGTTCGAGCACGCGGTCTCTTCGGCCATGGCGGCACAGAACACTACAGAATCTTTATATGGAGTCATCCTCGATGCGTACCTGCTACACGGGCGAGGTCAACAAAGCCCACATGGGCCAAACCGTGACCTTGTTTGGCTGGGTTCATCGCCGCCGCGACCACGGTGGTGTCATTTTTATCGACTTGCGTGATCGAGTCGGCCTGGCCCAAATCGTCGTCGACCCCGACAATCAGGCGGCTTTTGGAATCGCCGAACGCATCCGTAACGAATTCTGCGTGCGCGTGACAGGCCTGGTGCGCGAGCGCCCGCAAGGCACCGTCAACACGGAGCTGGCTTCCGGCGAAGTCGAAATCCTCTGCCGCGAGATCGAGATTCTGAACGCCTCGGTGACTCCTCCCTTCCAGCTGGACGACGACAACCTCTCCGAGACGACACGCCTCACGCACCGCGTGCTGGACCTGCGTCGCCCCCAGATGCAGCGCAACCTCATGCTGCGCTATCGCGTCGCCATGGAAGTGCGCAAGTATCTCGACAACCTGGGCTTCGTCGATATCGAAACCCCCATGCTCACCAAGAGCACGCCCGAAGGCGCCCGAGACTATCTGGTGCCTTCCCGGGTGAATGCGGGTGAGTTTTTTGCGCTGCCGCAGTCACCTCAGCTCTTCAAGCAGATGCTGATGATCTCGGGCTTTGATCGCTACTACCAGATCACCAAGTGCTTCCGCGACGAAGACCTGCGTGCCGACCGCCAGCCCGAGTTCACGCAGATCGACTGTGAAACCTCCTTCCTGAACGAAGAAGAAATCCGTGCGATTTTCGAAGGCATGCTGCGCCATGTCTTCTCCACGGTGCAAGGCGTTGAGCTGCCGGAGTCCTTCCCCACGATGACTTGGGAAGAGGCGATGCGTCGCTTCGGCTCCGATAAGCCCGACTTGCGCGTCAAGCTCGAGTTCACAGATATCGACGACCTGATGAAGGATGTCGACTTCAAGGTGTTCGCGGCGCCGGCGAATGATCCCGCCTCGCGCGTGGTCGCCCTGCGCGTGCCGGGCGGCGCGGCCATGACTCGCAGCGAAATCGACGCCTACACCCAGTTCGTGGGCATCTACGGGGCGAAGGGGCTGGCCTACATCAAGGTCAACGATGCCGCCTCGGTGCCGGAAGGCCTGCAGTCGCCCATCGTCAAGAACATTCACCTCGACGCCCTGAAGGGGCTGATCGAGCGTACCGGCGCTCAGAGCGGCGACCTGATCTTCTTCGGTGCCGACAAGACCCGTGTGGTGAACGACGCCATGGGCGCTCTGCGCGTAAAGATCGGTCACAGCGAATTCGGTCGTCAGAACGGCCTGTTCGAAGAAGGCTGGCAGCCGCTGTGGGTCGTCGACTTCCCGATGTTCGAGTACGATGAGCAGGAAGGCCGCTATTTCGCGGCCCACCACCCGTTCACCAGCCCCAAGGACGGTCACGAAGACCTTCTGGAAACCGATCCCTCGCAGGCGCTCGCAAAGGCCTACGACATCGTGCTGAATGGCTGGGAAATCGGCGGCGGCTCGGTCCGTATCCATCGTGCCGAGGTGCAGAGCAAGGTGTTCCGCGCACTGAACATCGACGACGAAGAAGCTCGACTCAAGTTCGGCTTCCTGCTGGATGCCCTTCAGTATGGCGCGCCTCCGCATGGCGGTGTGGCCTTCGGCCTGGACCGCCTGGTCACGATGATGGCGGGTGCCGAATCGATCCGCGACGTGATCGCCTTCCCGAAGACCCAGCGAGCACAGTGCTTGCTGACCCAGGCACCGTCCGCGGTGGACGAAAAGCAGTTGCGTGAGCTGCACATCCGCTTGCGTAATACCGACGTGAAGTAAGGAGCAAGCCGCAGGTGACCGTACTCAGGGTCGTCAGCTACAACATCCACAAGGGTCGCTCGGCGATGGGCACCCGTGAATCGCTGGCGGCGCTGCGTCTGGGGCTTTACAACCTGCGGCCTGATCTGCTCTTCCTGCAGGAAGTGCAGGGCCGTAACGAGCAACGCTACAGTCTGGACGGCCAGCACGAATCGCTGGCCGCCGTGCTGAGCATGCAGTGTGCATATGGCTGCAACGCCGTGCGGCCGCGCAGCGACCACGGCAACGCCTTGCTCTCGCGCTTTCCGATTCTCCAGTACGAAAACCAGGACGTCTCCGATCACCGCATGGAGCAGCGTGGTTTGCTGCATGCGGTCGTGGAGATCAACGGCGCGCCGGTTCATTGTCTGGTCGTGCATCTGGGCCTCTTCGCGGGTGGCCGCTCACGGCAGGTGGCAGCCCTGGTCGAGCGCATCAAGCGGCTCGTGCCGGCGGACGAACCGGTGCTGATCGCGGGCGACTTCAACGACTGGAGCAACCGCCTCGCGCCACTGTTTGTCGAGCAACTCGGGTTGTACGAAGTCTTTGCCGTGGCTCCCCACGCTCGTGACCCCCGCCTTTTGCGTCGCCTGCGCGATACGTTGACCGTCAAGCCCAAACCGCTTGCTCAGAAGGTCCATGAGCTCGGCGCCCACGGCGGGGCCCGCCTGACGCCACCGCCTCGCACCTTTCCCGCCGCCTTCCCATGGCTGCGGCTCGACCGCATCTATCAGCGCGGCTTTGCCGTGCGTCATGCCAAGGTACTGCACGGCATGCCGTGGCGGCAGATCTCGGATCACGCCCCTCTTCTGGCGGAGCTCGAACTGCCATGATGCCGGCTGGCCCGGCTCTTCTGGCCTCCGAAGGAGACCACGATGGTCGCGCCTCGCCTTAAGCTGCGTTGGCGCGGTGGCAATGCCATCCGCCTGCTTCACAACGGCGGCGAATTCTTTCCGGCACTTATCGCGGCCATTGAAGCGGCGAAGCGGTCGGTGCATCTGGAAACTTATATCTTCAATCTGGACGAGACCGGTCACCGCGTACTCGATGCGCTATGCCGCGCCGAGAAGCGCGGCGTGAAGGTCAGGGTGGTGCTGGATGGCTTCGGATGCAATGAAACCGCCCAGGATGTCTGCAAGGTGCTCACCGAGCACGGCGTGCGCCATCGGGTTTACCGGCCCGAGCCGCGCGGACTGCGGCAGGCGCGTTTCGATTTGCGACGGCTGCGCCGCATGCATCGCAAGACCTGTGTAGTCGACGGCATCATCGGCTTCGTGGGCGGCATCAATATCCTGGACGACCTGGAAGATGTGCCGACCGACGGAAAGGGCGCTCGCCCGCGCTTCGACTTCGCTGTCGAAATGCGGGGGCCCATCGTCGACGACCTGGTGCATGCGCAGCGCGCGCTGTGGTTGCGCATGAGCTGGCGTCGCCGGGATGACGAACTGGGGTTCTATCGCCGATTCCAGCAATGGGGAGAGCGCCTGCTGGCGCAACGGCACCAGCGTCATACCCCCGGCGCGACGGGCATGAAGGCGGCGCTGGTACTGCGCGACAACCTGCGTTTCCGGCAGCGCATTGAAGACGTCTATCTGACCGCGTTGGCTCGTGCCCAGCACGATGTGCTCATTGCCAATGCCTATTTCTTCCCGGGACGTCGGCTGCGCAAGGCCTTGCGAGCCGCCGCCCGTCGGGGCGTCAAAGTCCGGCTGTTTCTGCAAGGCCGTGCGGAATACGCGATGCAGTATCGCGCATGCCGCTACATGTATAACGACCTCCTGGCCGACGGGATGGAGATTCATGAGTACATGGCCAGCTATCTGCACGCCAAGGTGGCCGTGATCGACGACCATGCCATGGTGGGATCATCCAATCTTGATCCCTTCAGTCTCTTGCTCGCACGCGAGGCGAACGTGTTCATCGATGACCCCCTTTTCGCTGCGCGCCTGAAGGCGGCGCTTGAGGCTGAGATGCAGAACGACGCCCGTGCCGTTACGGTAGAGCACCTGAAGAAGCGCAACGTGCTGGAGCGAACGTTGGACGCAATCGCCTATGCAATGCTGCGTATCGGCGTGGCATTGACCGGCAAGGCCGGCGAGTACTGAAAGCCGGGCCGTGTATCCTATAGGGGTGCATTCGGGGCGGCATGCCCCGCCATTATTGACACAAGGAATGAACACAATGACGACCGATACCCTCGAGGTCATCAGCCGCCATCGCTGTTTCGGCGGCACGCAGACTTTTTACCGACATGATTCTTCGGTCATCGGCCTGCCGATGCAGTTTTCCGTATTCCTGCCGCCCCAGGCGGAGCAGGACCGTGTGCCGGTTCTGTTTTATCTCGCCGGCCTTACGTGCACCGAAGAGACCTTCATGATCAAGGCCGGTGCCCAGCGCCGGGCCGCTGAACTCGGCATCATGCTGGTCACGCCGGACACCAGCCCGCGCGGCGCAGGAGCGCCGGGCGAGGACGACGACTGGGATTTCGGCACCGGCGCCGGCTTTTATCTCGACGCGAACCGCGAACCCTGGGCCCGCCATTACCGCATGGAGAGCTATGTGGCGCGCGAGCTGTTCGACCTGGCCACGACCGAGCTCCCCGGAGACCCGCAGCGGGCCGGAATATTCGGCCACTCCATGGGCGGCCATGGCGCGCTGGTGCTCGCCCAGCGCCACCGCGACCGCTACCGCTCGGTATCCGCTTTCGCCCCGATCGCGGCCCCGACGCAGTGCCCGTGGGGAGAGAAAGCGTTCACCGGTTACCTGGGCGAAGACCGCAGTGCATGGGCCGAATATGACGCCTCGGCGCTGATGGCCAAGTCGTCGTGCCCGTTTCCGGAAGGCATCCTGGTCGACCAGGGCCTGGCGGACAATTTCCTGGAAAAGCAGCTCAACCCGGAAGCCTTCGAACAAGCCTGCGAAAAAGCCGGCCAGCCGCTCACGTTGCGTCGGCACGAAGGCTACGACCACGGCTACTACTTCATCAGCACATTCATGGGCGACCACCTCGAATTTCACGCCGAGCGGCTCAAGGCGTAGGCGCTTGGCCGATGGGAGGGCGGGCGAATTTCGGCGGAACTTCGCCCGCTTTTCTTCGTCAAACTACCATTAGCACTCCGTGTGTTGGAGTGCTAATATCAGGAGATACAGACACTTTGA
>JAJUGH010000140.1 GCA_029268265.1 Alcaligenaceae bacterium
GGAAATGCTTCTGACGAACTTGAAAGCGTTGTAAAAGAGTCCGGAGAACGCGCGGGCGGTTAAGATTAAAAATATTCGGCGGTCGAACTCTGCTTTTGCTAACAGGTTCAGCGGGAATCATTCTGACCCTACTCGCGCTCTCTGACCTCCGTCACCGTCGCCTGCCCAACAAACTGGTCGCCCTCTACGCCCTGCTCTGCCCGCTGGCCTTACTGGCCAGTCAGGCGGAACCGGGGCAGTGGATGCAACACGGGCTGACCGGCCTGACGGGTTTTCTGCTGTTTCTGCTCTTATTCGCCCTGGGCGGTATGGGTGGTGGTGATGTCAAGCTGGGCGCGGCGGTCTTTGCCTGGGCCGGTACACAGTCGTTGTGGCCGGCCTTGTTCGTGGTCGGCGTCACCGGCCTGCTGCTCGCCGTACTGGGGCTGCTGGCGGATGCGCTGAGCAAGCACTACCCGCCACCTCTCAAAAGCCGGCGTCGCAAGCTGGCTCGTGCGCTGTCCGCCAAACGGGGAGTGCCTTATGGGGTGGCGCTGGCGGCGGGCGGCCTCGCCGCCCTGCCGGCCTATTGGTAGGCACTACAGAAACAGCTCCCACCTTTACCCGCTCACCTCGGTAAAGCAAACGTCCAGTATGCGCAGGCTGCGGACGCCCCTTCAATCTTCTGGAACAGGTCTCAAATGATTTCGTCAGTCCTGAGATTTGCCGTGATTCTGCTGGCGGCCGCTGTGCTGACGGTGGTCGCGCGCTCGATGTTTGTATCGCGCGCCCAGCAGCCGGAGGCTCCGCCTCCCCCCGATGTTCGGGTACGCATTGCTGCCGTTGACCTGCCCGCCGGTCTCCTGCTGCGCGACGGCGATCTGGACTGGCGCGCTTATCCAGCCGGTCAAGTGCCCCGTGATGCGCTGCGCGAGGGCACGCCTCAAGCCGAACTCAATGGCGCGCTGGTGCGTCGCAAGGTGGCGGCAGGCACGGTGCTGACCGCCGCAGACTTCATGCGTTCGGACGCTCCCGGCTTTCTCGCGGCTGTGCTGCAGCCCGGCATGCGCGCCGTCTCCGTTCCCATCGATGATGTGTCGGGTAATGCCGGCCTGATTCAGCCGGGCGACGCGGTGGATCTGATACTCACCCAACGCCTCAGCCAGGAAACACTAGGGAATAACCGCCGCCGCAATTCGGTAGTCAGTGAAACCGTGGTGGAGAATGCCCGAGTCATCGCCGTGGGCTCCAGCTTCCAGAATCAAAGTTCCGGCGATTTCAAGCCCATACGCGCCCGCACTGTCACTTTGGAAGTGGACCCCAAGGCTGCCGAAGCGGTGACCGTGGCTGCGGAACTGGGCAGCCTTTCGCTGGCCCTGCGCAGTTTTGCGCTGGACCGCGACGAAGCCGATCTCAGCGATCGCGATGATCATGCTTCGGTCGTGGCCTGGAGTCAGGACGCCGACAAGGCGCGTCCCGTTTGGGGAGAAGACGTGTCGCACGCGCTACGCACCGTCTCTCAAGCCCCAGCTGCGGTCACCGCAACCCCTGCAACAAGCGCAGAAACTCAAGCGGCTCCGCGTGTTGTCGCACCGTCGGCTCCGCGCCGGGTATTGGTGATACGCGGCACACAAAGCCAAAGCATCACGCCGGGCAGTGGCAACGGCCCGAACACCACCACTGCCCCGCCTTCGCTGCAAGATACCAGTGAAGTCCTGCAATCGACACTTGCACCTGACGTGCGATAGCCCCGTCCCAGCGAGGAAACCCCGGCAATGAAGAAGGACGCCCGCTCTTTGACACCACGCTCTAGCACCCCGCAACGGCGGCAGCATAAATTGTTGCAATGCAGCAAATCTCAGCCATTCAACGCATCACGACTCCATTGCCTGCGACAGCTGCTGGCCGCGTTTACTTTCCTGACCGGGTTATGGGCGCTACCGCTACTCTCACAGGCCGCCGGCCTGGCTATCGGCGAAGGGCATCTGGTGCGCATCACGAACGGCGAAGCCGCGACCGTATTTGTGGCCGACCCACAGATCGCCGATGTGCAGGTCCCGGCGAATAATGCCGTGCTTGTCATGGGGCGCCGCGCAGGCAGTACCACCCTTTATGTGCTGGACACCGATGGCGCCCCCCTGCTGCAACAGCGCATCAATGTACGCCACAACACCGAGGCACTGCAAAGCGTGCTGCGCCAGCGCTTCCCCAATCAGCGCATTACGGTGGAATCGGCCCCTGGTTCGCTGCTGATTGGCGGCAGTGTCCCCGATGCCCAAACGGCCGATGCCGTTGCCCGCACTGTGCAGGCCTATCTTGGGGAAAGCGATCAGCTCATCAATCAACTGGCGATTGCCAGCCCCACACAAGTGCATCTGCGCGTGCGGGTCACCGAAGTCTCGCGGGCCGTCACCCAACAGCTAGGCGTGAACTGGTCAGCGATTGCGACGCCCGGCAATTTCGTCACCGGCCTGATCAGCGGCCGCCCCTTCCATGAGCTGGCCGGCACCTTGGCCGGTTCCAGCATCGGTACCTATTCTGGCTCACCCGACGGCGGATATTCCTTTCTGGGCGGCTACACCAATAACGGCAATTCGGTGCAAGCCATGATTGATGTGCTGGATCGCGAAGGGCTGATCAGCATTCTGGCCGAGCCCAACCTGACTGCGGTGTCCGGCCAGACGGCAAGCTTCCTGGCCGGGGGCGAGTTCCCCATTCCCGTCAAGCAGGATGGGGATTCGATCAGTGTAGAGTTCAAACCCTTCGGCGTGGCACTGGACTTCACACCCACTGTCATGGCCGATGACCGCATCAGCATTAAGGTCCGACCCGAGATCAGCGAAATCGACCCGAACAGCAGCATCGTCATGGAAGGCATAGCAATCCCCGGCCTGTCTGTCAGGCGAGTGGAAACCACGGTGGAAATGGCGAGCGGCCAGAGCTTTGCCATCGGCGGCCTGCTGCAGAACAATGTACGCGACGTGCTTTCACAGGTGCCGGGCTTGGGGACACTACCGGTACTGGGCAAGCTGTTCTCTTCTTCCGACTATCAGAACAACAAAAGCGAATTGGTGGTGATCGTCACCCCTTATCTGGTGAGGCCCACAGATTCCAGCCGTCTGAGCACGCCTTTAGACAGCATGCGGCCCGCCACAGATATCGAATACATCCTGCACGACAAGATTGGCCTGGATCCGCTTGAAGGCACGGTGCCACGCCTGACCGGACACGCCGGCTTCGTGTACTGATACTGACAGGAAGAAGAATATGACCACATATTGGAAGCGGATTTCGCTTGCGGCTCTGGCCGGCGTCCTGGCTCTGACCACGGGCTGCGCCTTCCCCCGCAAGGACTACAGTGGCGTGCCCGATGTCAGTGTGATTCGGGTCGTGCAAGGTCCGGATGGTCGGCTGGTGGCACAGGCACCTGATTGCACCGCTTTGCTGCAAGGCTCGCAATACCAAAGCTTCAACGACGACCGGCCGGCCGTGGCCTTCGGCTGCGCCACCTACAGCAATCTGGCCGCCAGTCTGGCACGGCCGGCTGACCTGGTGTCTCCCCGGGAGTTCGCCGGCCCGCAAGCCGACGCCGCCGGCCTGGCAGTACACCGCTATCGTTTAAACCAGGTGGAGCCGCTGCGTGAAACCCGCTCCACGAATGTGGGCGGCAACTAAAGGAAGGACGTCAGCACATGAGTCTTTTGAAAGACAAGCGCAAGGAAGAGCAACGCAACATTACCTTTACGGCCTTTGTGCGTGATGCGACCAGCGAAGAAGAACTGACCCGCTTCCTGAAGGGTGCCACGCTGGGCAATTTCCATGTGGGGCGGGGCAACATCGATGCCGCCATCGCTTGGCTTCTCAAGGCGGAACGCTCGCCGCAGCGGCTGTTGGTCGATATTTCGGGTTCGGAAGGGCCGCTGGACGAGCTCGACCGCCTGGCCGACGCCTGTGAGCCGTCGGTGCAGGTGTACGTGGTGGGAGACCGCAATGACGTGGGTCTATACCGCAGCCTGCTGCAACGCGGTATCCAGGATTACCTGGTCAAGCCACTGAACATCGAATTGCTACGCCGTTCTCTGAGCGACGGCAGCGCCCGCCAGGCCCGTCACGGCAAGGTGATCGCCGTAACCGGAACGCGTGGCGGCATGGGCGTCACTACCGTGGCGGCGCATCTGTCACGACGCCTGGCCCACGATAGCAGCGGGCGGCGGCGGGTGGCCTACGTCGATCTGGATCTGTTCGGAGGGCCCGGGCCGGCCATCCTGGGGCTGGCGGGCGGCGACGCCTTGTTTGAAGTGCTGAGCAACGTTAATCGGCTAGATCCGCAGTATTTGGATCGGACTCTCAGTACCGATGACAGCCGTTTGTACAGCTTGGCGGCAGAGCTTTCCTACGACGACATCTTCACGCCCGAACCCGGCGCGCTGGGTGAGTTGCTCAACATGCTGGGCCAGCATTTTCACTATGTTGTCCTGGATCTGCCGAAGATCGGCGGGCCCCTGGCCAACGAAGCGCTCGATAACTCCAACATGGTCTGCCTGCTGACGGACTTCAGCACCTATTCAGGACGCACCTTGACCCGGATGCTGCGTCATATCGAAGGCCGGCCCCGGCCGCCCACCGTCTACCTGGTTTCCAACAGTCCGCGGAGCAGTGACAAGGGCAGTGTGAGCCAGCATGAGTTTGCCAAGGCAATAGAGGCCCCGATCGTCCAGCACATTCCGCATGATCCGCGTGAACCCATGCTGGCAGAAAACTTGGGAGAAGAGCTGCCCGAACGTAGCGAGTTCAACCGCAGCATGGAGGCGCTGGCTGCATTGCTAACCGGCGAGCGCAGTGCGGCGGAAAGCAAGAAGCGCAGCGGCCTGCTGGCCCGCCTGCGCAGGGAGGCATGATGCGCTTCGGACGTCGCAAACCCGTACCCTTACGCCCCGAGACCGAGGCACCCGCCGACCCGGCGCCGGCGCCCCGGAACGACCCGGCAGAAGCGACTGCCGAGCTCAAAAAATTGACACCCAGAAAGGTCGGCAAGGCTCGTAAGAGCGGCTCGACGGCCATCGTGCGATCCGCGCACTATGCGACTGTGCGTCAGGCAGTGTTCGGCACCATTGATGTCAGTAGTGCGCTGAGCCGCAGCCACGCTGAAGTGCGGCGCGAGGTGGAAACCATTATCAACGAGGTGGTGGCTGCAGAAAACCTGCCGGTGACGCAGACCGAGCAAAAGCAGATGGCGCAGGAAATCCTGCACGATATGTTCGGCGTCGGCCCCATCGAACCGCTGCTTGCCGATGAGACCGTCAGCGATATTATGGTGAACGGTCCGGATCAGATCTACGTCGAGCGACATGGCCGACTGGAACTCACCCCGCTGAAGTTCCGCGATAACGCTCATGTGATGAACGTCGCCCAGCGCATTGCCAGCTCCATCGGCCGGCGCGTGGATGAGAGCAGCCCCATGGTGGATGCACGCTTGCCTGACGGCAGCCGGGTCAACGTCATCCTGCCGCCCCTGGCGATCGACGGCGCGGCGATTTCCATACGGAAATTTTCACGCAAAGATCTGACCCTACCTCGTCTGGCTGCCGGCGGCAGCATGTCCCAGGCCATGGCAAAGGTCATGGGTATCGCCGCCAGCTGCAGGCTCAATATTGTGGTGTCTGGGGGCACGGGTTCCGGCAAGACTACCTTGCTGAATGCCCTGTCACGCTATATCTCTGAGCGGGAACGGATCGTCACCATCGAAGACGCCGCAGAATTGCAACTGCAGCAGCCGCACGTCGTCAGACTGGAAACCCGCCCTCCCAGCATCGAGGGTACAGGCGCCGTGACTCAGGGCGACCTGGTACGTAACGCCCTGCGTATGCGGCCCGACCGCATCATCTTGGGCGAAACCCGCGGGGCGGAAGCCTTCGATGTGCTGCAGGCCATGAACACCGGTCACGATGGTTCCATGACCACGCTGCACGCCAACAACCCACGCGACGCCCTGATTCGCCTGGAAAGCATGGTGATGATGTCCAACGGCAACCTGCCGCTCTATTCCATCCGGCGTCAGATTGCCAGCGCAGTTCACTTGATTATCCAGATCGAACGCATGCGCGATGGGTCCCGCCGGGTCACCAGCATTACCGAGCTGGCCGGTATGGAAGGCGACGTCATCGTCACCCAGGAGCTCTTCCAGTTCAGCTATGACGCCACCGCCTTCGGCGACGAAGTCAAAGGCAGCTACGAAAGCACCGGACTGCGCCCCCTATTCGCCGATCGGGCGCGCTACTACGGCATGGAAACCGCGCTGCTGGAGGCCATGCGCCCATGAGCCAGGCCAACCTGCTTACGGTCTTTGTTTTTCTGATCTTTGTGCTGCTCGGCCTGGCGGCGCAGACCTTACTGCAGCTGCTCAAGCAACGGCGCAGCCGACGCATGGTGGAACGCTTCAGGGAAACAATGGCCGGTACAGCAGACACCACCCGCAAGCAGGTGCTGGCCGACTTACAGCGCGCTCAGGCCGACGCACGCCGGCGCCGTCGACGGCAGAGCATGGGCACGGTGGGGTATTACCTGAACCGGCTGGAGACGGTCAGCGGCGCCAAGGGTCTGCCTCTGCTGATCGGCGTGGGTACCGGCAGCTTCATCGCGCTGCTGTTCGGCTTCTGGAGCGGCATGCTGCCTAACTCACTGCCCATCGTGATGCTCAGCCTAATCATCCTGCCCCTTTGGGCGATGTGGTTGACCTACCGCC
>JAJUGH010000141.1 GCA_029268265.1 Alcaligenaceae bacterium
CCCGATGTCAAGCCCCTGGACCAGCTTGGTCTTCCCGGGTATGAGGTCGTCTCGTGGCAAGCCAGCTTTGCGCCGGCTGGTACGCCGAAGCCCATCATCGACAAGCTGCACAAGGCCATGTACGAGATCCTGCAGAAGCCGGATGTACAGGAACGACTGAAGGGCGTCGGGCTCACGATCTCCGGCGCCGGCCCTGATGAACTGCTGGCATTCCAGAAGGCCGAAGTCGCCAAGTGGGCAAAGGTCGCCCGCGAAGCCAACATCAAGGCGCAATAAGCTGGGCGCCCGGCCAGGCTCCGCTATCGACCAGATCTACCCCCACCCCGCGGATGATCTGGCGAATCTCCCAGTTGGCTTCCATCATGGGGCGGTTCCTGGCCGTGGCAATGGCGATCGTGCGCAGCATGCGCGGATCGTCGATCGGCCGCGTGGTGAGCAGTCCGGCGTCTCGTTCACGCGCCACGGCGGCAAGCGGCAGAATGCTGCATCCATGGCCGGCCTGAACCAGGCTTTTGGTGACAGATACCGACGCATCACATTCGATCGCCAGCTGCAGCGGGATTCCCTCCTGCTGCGACAAAGCCAGCATCAGGCCGCGCAAGCCATGTTGAGTACTGGGCAATACCATGGGCAGCCCCAGTAGCGACCTCACGTCCATGGGTCCGTCTGGCAAGGGAAAGCCCTTTGGCGCAATGCAGTGCAGTGGCTCCCGCAACAGTTCATCGAAGTCCACCACATGCGCCTGCGTGGGTACGTAAAGCAGCGCGAAATCGACTTCGCCAGATACCAGCCAGTTCATCAGCTGGTGACCGAGGCCTTCAAGAAAACGAAGTTTCGCAGCGGGATACCGCTCGGCCACGTCCTGCGCGATGCGCCCGAAGGCCTGATGGGCAATGGTGGGCTGAGCCGCGATGACAATCTTCCGTGGGCCGGACCCGGCCAGCTCGGATGCCATATCGCGGGCTTCACTGAGGGCATTAACGACGTTGCGAGCACGGCCAAGAAAGGCCCGCCCCGCGTCCGTCAGCAGGACGCCGCGGCCACTGCGATGAAACAGCCGTACGCCGACATCCGTTTCGAGCTTCCCGATGTGCCGGGTGATGGTGGACTGCTCGATACCCAGTTCCAGTGCCGCGCGGGAGATGCTGCCGTGCTGCGCGACCATGACGAAGTATTCGATAGACAATGGACTCATAGGCGTATTTTGCCGTCGTGACCGGAGGAGAGAAAGGGAATGGCCAGACCGAAGTCCACGACCTCAGCCAATAAAGCACGCATCGATTGCATGGCGGCGCGCGTGTCCTCTCGCCGCATCTGCATGGAATAAGATAGCGGCGGCAGCGCCTGCCAATGTTCCAGCCGGCATAACAATCCGCGCTCAACCAACGGCGACGCCCATGCGCGCGGCATGAACCCCACGCCTACACCTTCGATCAGAAGCGAACATACGCCTCCCCATGTGTTGCACGCGAGCACCCCGTCCCAAAAGATCTGATTGTCGCGTATCCAGTCCTCAAGAATCCGGTAAGTTCCCGCCCCCTGCGGCATGGTCACCAGGCTGAGTTGGCGGCTGGCCGCTTCCGCAACGTTGAGGTCAGCGCCCGCCAGCGCCGGAGACGCGACCCAGTCAAACTCCGCCTTACCCACCGGTACTGAGTGGATGCGCTGGCGCGATGAGGTCCCGGAAATGACGGCAAAATCGAGTTCACCGCTTTCCACGGCGGCCTGCATGGCCGCGCCGACATCGACCGACGGCTCCAGCTGCAGGTTGGGATAGCGCCGGGCAGCCAAGGCCATGAATTTGGGCAACCACGTCAATGAAGCGAGCTCGCCCACGGCGAATCGGAAGTGGCCCCTGACGCCGGCATCGTCCATGGCAGTGCGCAGGAGGGCATCGGCCTGGTCCAGCAGTTGGCGCACATGGGGCAGGAGCGCCTGGCCGTCGCTTGTGAGCCGGGCACGGTACTGGTCACGATCAAAGAGCACCCGACCAAGCGATGCTTCCAGGTCGGAGATTCGTTTCGACAGGGTTGATACCGAGATATGCAGGTTATCGGCCGCAATGGCGAAGCTGTCGCACACGGCAGCGCGATAGAACGCCTCCAGCTGTTTTAGTGTCATGCGCAGGTATTTTCGATTTTTCAGAACATGATATTAGACATATATTCACTATATTTAAACAAGCGAAGACCATAAGATGATGCGCCGTGGCAGACGCCAAGGTAACAATCGAGACCCGCAGGACACGCATGAACCGCATCTACTCGTTGCACGACTTCGAACGCCCCGCCAGACGCAAGCTGCCGCGGCAGCTTTTCAGCTACATCTATAACGGCGCAGACGAGGAGCGGACGCTCAAGGACAATCGCAACGCGTTCGACCGCTATGCTTTCGTGCCGCGGCTGCTGAAGGACGTCTCCGCGCGGGATCAGAAGATAGAGCTTTTCGGCCGGGAATACGCGTCGCCGTTCGGCATCGCGCCGGTCGGCCTCAGCGCCATGTGGTGCTATCGTGGGGATATCGTGCTGGCCCAGGCCGCTCAGGAAAACGGCATTCCCGCCATCATGAGCGGCGCCTCGCTCATCCCCATGGAAGCCGTCGCACAGGCGGCACCCGACACCTGGTTTCAGGCCTATATGCCCGGCGACCCTTCCCGTGTCGAAGCTCTCATAGCGCGTATTGCCAACGCCGGCTTTCGAACACTGGTGGTAACCGTCGACCTGCCGGTGCAGGTCAATCCCGAAAACTATCTGCGCAATGGCTTCACCACGCCGCTGCGACCGAGTCTGCGCCTGGCGTGGGACGGTGTCAGTCATCCGCGCTGGCTGCTGGGCACGTTCTTTCGCACGCTGGCGCGCCACGGCATGCCGCACTTCGAGAATTGGCGCGCCGAGCGCGGGGCGCCAATCCTGTCGGCCACCGTGCAGCGCGACTTCCAGGCTCGCGACCACCTGAACTGGTCGCATCTCAAGCGGGTACGTGAGCTGTGGAAGGGGAATATGCTGATAAAGGGTATTCTTTCGGCGCAGGACGCCGCGATCGCCATGGAGATGGGTGTGGATGGACTGATCGTCTCGAACCATGGCGGCCGCCAGATCGACAGTGCGATCTCGCCGCTGGAAGTGCTGCCCGAGATCGTTAAGGTCGCCGGATCAGCCCCCGTATTGATGGACAGCGGCGTGCGCCGCGGCACCGATGTGCTGAAGGCCCTGGCTCTTGGCGCGCGTTGCGTGCTGCTGGGCCGCTCGTTCAACTACGCCGCCACGGTGGGCGGGAAGGACGGCGTCAACCACGCCGTTCAGATACTGCGCTCCGAGATTCAGCGCAATATGGCGCTACTCGGCATCAACCGGCTGGACGAGCTCGATGCCTCGCTCGTTCGCAAGCTCGAATACTGACAGAGGCGCTCGCCGGTCACCGGCCTGACGCCACCATGCTTTCTGGAGACAATCTGAATGACTACCGCCCGGTACATAAGAATCCACGAGAACGACAACGTGGTCACCATTGCCAATGATGGCGGACTGCCCGCTGGAACGATGCTGGACAACGGCATCGAGCTGCGAGAGGCGGTTCCGCAAGGCCACAAGGTCGCCCTCACCAATCTTTCGCCTGGCGACGTGGTCCGCCGCTACAACGTGGTGATCGGCCGCGCAAACACCGAGATACCGAAGGGCGGATGGGTGAACGAACACCGTCTGGACATGCCCCCACCGCCGCAACTGGACGATCTTCCGATCGGCAACGATGACACCGTTCTGGAACCCCTGGAAGGCTACACCTTCGAAGGCTTCCGCAACCCGGACGGCTCGGTGGGCACACGTAACCTTCTGGCCATCTCTACGTCGGTCCAATGCGTATCCGGCGTCGTGGCGCATGCAGTCGAACGTATCCGCCGTGAGCTGCTGCCGAAATATCCCAATGTGGACGACGTCATCTCGCTGGATCACGTCTACGGCTGCGGGGTCGCCATCCAGGCCCCTGACGCCGTCATCCCCATCCGCACCTTGCGCAATATCGCGCGCAACCCGAATTTCGGCGGCCGCACGCTGGTGGTGAGCCTGGGCTGTGAGAAGCTGCAGGCGGACGTGTTCTTCCCGGAGCGCTTCATCCCCATCAAGAGTGGCGGCTTTCAGCGCCAGGACGACAACATTGCCCTGGTCACGCTGCAGGATGAATCCAACATCGGCTTCGACGGCATGATTCAGGCCATCATGAAGGCCGCCGAAGAGCAGCTCGTCGTATTGAACCAGCGCGTTCGCACCACCTGTCCGGTCTCCGACCTGGTGGTGGGTGTGCAATGCGGCGGGAGCGACGCCTTCTCGGGCGTGTCCGCCAACCCGGTCGTAGGCTATGCCACGGATCTTTTCGTGCGCGCCGGCGCGAGCGTAATGTTCTCGGAAGTCACCGAAGTCCGCGACGGAATCGCCCAACTGACGGCGCGGGCAGCGAACCCGGAAGTCGCCAGGCAGCTCGTGGAGCAAATGGACTGGTACGACCGCTATCTGGGTCGGGGCAGTGCCGACCGCAGCGCGAATACGTCGCCGGGCAACAAGCGTGGCGGCTTGTCGAACATCGTGGAGAAGGCGATGGGGTCCATCGTGAAGTCAGGGAGCACGCCGATACGCGGCGTCATCCCGCCGGGAGAGCGATGCACCACGCGCGGACTGAACTTCGCCGCCACCCCCGCCAGCGACTTCGTATGCGGGACCCTGCAGCTGGCTGCCGGGATGACCTTGCACGTATTCACCACCGGCCGGGGCACGCCCTATGGCCTGAAGGAAGTCCCCGTGGTGAAGGTCGCCACCCGCAGCGATCTTGCGCGGCGCTGGCACGATCTCATGGACATCAACGCCGGGCGCGTAGTGGATGGCGACGCCACCATTGAAGAAATGGGCTGGGAGCTGTTCCGATACATGATCGATGTGGCGAGCGGCCGGGCAAAGACCTGCGCAGAAACGCTGAAGCTGCACAACTCGCTGGCCTTGTTCAACCCGGCACCCATCACCTGACCTGGCAGATGCCGCCCCGCAGCCTTGTCGGAAGGCAGCGGGGTGATCTATACCGAATCGGCGGGCTGGTCTTGCGACAAGCCCACCAACCGGCCACGCGCCTGGCCCAGGTGGTACAGCATCGCGACACGGGCCTGTTCCGCGTCCTGTTTCGCGATGGCCTGAACGATCGCTTCGTGCTCTGCCATCACCAGCAACGAGCGTTGCTGAGTCCCGGTACGCGTGAGATTCAACGCCAGACGCATGAATCCCTGTACGGGCTCCAGAATGGATTCGAGCACGGACACATACAACTCGTTTCCGCTGGCCTCCGCAATGCTCATGTGAAACGCCAGGTCGGCCTCGGCCGTCGCTTCCTTTTTCTGCACCAGAGCATTGAACGTGTGATGTGCAGATTCAATGGCCTTCAGTTGCGCCCGACTGCGCCGCAAGGCTGCCAACCTGGCGGCATCTCCTTCCAGCACCGCCCTCAACTCCTGCGCCCGCAAATAAAACGCCACGTTGTGAGCATCGTCGAACGTCTTCATGCGCACTTCCGGCTGGTGCGTGACGAAGGTGCCCCTGCCCTGGTGGGCGGTGATCAGGCCGTCGGCGCGTAGCCGCAACAGCGCCTCGCGCACCACGGGCCGCGAGATATCGTGCATGCGGCTTATCTCGTGCTCAGATGGCAGCCGGTCGCCCACGCGAAGCTCGCCCGAAAGTATCTTCTCCAGAATCAGGCCATAGAGCTTGTCGCCCAGGCGTTGCCGCGGATCACGCTTGCTGCCGGAATCTTTCATCATAGGTTTGAGTCACATCCTCGCCGGGAAAGAGGCATCATACCGCTGCACGCGTGTCGACCGTCTCCTGACAAGTTGATTGACAACTTTACAATTGATTTTTATGATTGTATTACAACAACTTCTGTTTCTGGAGCTTTGAATGGCCGATATCTCCCCTGCGCTGCGCGAGGCGCTCACCGGAATCTCCGGCATCCTGGTGACCCCCTTCGATTCCCAGGATGTCGTCCAACCCGATCCGCTCGATCCCATCATCGACCGCGCGGTGGACGCCGGGGTGGATATCCTGGTGGCCAACGGCAACACGGGCGAATTCTACGCACTGCAGGCGCAAGAAGCCGAGCAGATGATGCATGCGGTGGTCGAGAAAGTGGATGGGCGAGTGCCCGTGCTCAACGGCGTGGGCCGCAGCGTCGGCGAAGCGTGCAGCCTGGCGCGCGCCTCAAAGAAGGCCGGCGTGGATGCCATCATGGTGCACCAACCGCCGGATCCCTTCGCCGCTCCGCGCGGTGTACTGGAATATATCCGCCGAGTCGCGGATGCCGCCGACGGCCTGCCGCTAATGCTCTATCTGCGCAATGACGCCATCGGTATCGACAACATCGTTCGCCTCACGGAGATCCCCGGGGTGGCAGGTGTGAAATGGGCGACCCCGGCTCCCATGAAGCTGGCGCAGGCGATCCGCGCCGCGGCGCCGGAGATCGTCTGGGTATGTGGTCTGGCGGAAACGTGGGCGCCCGCCATGTATGCGGTTGGCGCACAAGGATTCACCTCCGGGCTGATCAACATCCTGCCCGCTCGTTCAGTCGCGATCCTGCAGGCCTTGCGTAGCGGCCAGTACAAGGAAGCGATGCGCCTGATTGCCGAAGTAGAGGAATTCGAGGCAATCCGCGCC
>JAJUGH010000142.1 GCA_029268265.1 Alcaligenaceae bacterium
CTCGAGCATACGCCGCAGATATTGATCTTCCTGGCGCTGCTGGCTGCGTTTGCGGTGAAGGTTCCGATGTGGCCGGTGCATACCTGGTTGCCGGATGCCCACGTCGAGGCGCCCACGGGCGGCTCGGTGGTGCTGGCCGCGATCATGCTGAAGCTGGGCGCCTACGGTTTCCTGCGCTTCTCGCTGCCCATCGTCCCTGACGCCGCGCACACGCTGTCCGGCATGATGATCGCGCTCTCGCTGATCGCCGTCATCTACATCGGCCTGGTGGCGATCGTGCAGGAAGACATGAAGAAACTGGTGGCGTATTCGTCCGTGGCAC
The DNA here is from genome assembly GCA_029268265.1 of Alcaligenaceae bacterium. Lineage (GTDB taxonomy): Bacteria > Pseudomonadota > Gammaproteobacteria > Burkholderiales > Burkholderiaceae_B > Yanghanlia. The sequence goes on from JAJUGH010000142.1 coordinate 323, forward strand.
ACATGGGCTTCGTCACCCTGGGCTTCTTCATCTTCAATCAGGGCGGCCTCGAAGGCGGCATCGTGCAGATGATCTCGCACGGTTTCGTCTCGGGCGCGATGTTCCTGTGCATCGGGGTGCTCTATGACCGCCTGCACTCGCGTCAGATCGCCGATTACGGCGGTGTGATCAATGTGATGCCGCGTTTCGTCACTTTCTTCGTGCTGTTCTCGATGGCCAACGCCGGTCTGCCGGCCACCAGCGGGTTCGTGGGCGAGTTCATGGTGATCGTGGCGTCGGTGCAGTACAACTTCTGGATCGGGTTGCTGGCCGCGACTTCGCTCATCCTCGGCGCCTCTTATTCGCTGTGGATGCTCAAGCGCGTGGCCTACGGTGAAATCACCAACGACAAGGTCCGCGAGATGAACGACCTGAGCACACGCGAGTTCGTCATCCTGGGCGTCATGGCGATTGCCGTGCTCTTCATGGGCATCTATCCCAAGCCCTTTACGGATGTCATGCACGTGTCGGTGGATGCGCTGCTGCAGCACATCGCCATCTCGAAACTGTAAGCCTCGATGATCATGCAAAACTCTTTTGACTTCGCTTTGGCCGCGCCCGAGATCCTGCTGTTGATCATGGCGGGCGCGGTTCTGCTGATCGATGCGTTCAGCAAGTCCGAGACACGTCACGTCACCTTCCTGCTCAGCCTGGGCTCGCTGGTTGTACTTACCGTGGTTTCGCTCCTGCAGTGGAATGCGGGTGTGGCGGGCACGAGCTTCGGCGGCCTGTATGTGGTGGATTCGCTGTCGCACTTCCTGAAGGTCATTTCCTACATCACCGTGATTGCCACGCTGATCTACGGTCGGGGCTACAACGAAGCCCGCGAGATGACCCGCCATGGGGGCGAGCTCTATTCGCTCACACTGTTCGCGCTGCTGGGCCAGATGGTGATGATTTCCGCCGGCAGCATGCTGACGGTTTACCTCGGCCTTGAGCTGATGTCCTTCGCACTGTATGCGCTTGTGGCGGTACGCCGCGATCACCTGCCGTCCAGCGAAGCTGCCATGAAGTACTTCGTGCTGGGCTCGATGGCTTCGGGTGTGTTGCTCTACGGCATGTCCATGATTTACGGCGCTACCGGCACTCTGGACCTTACCCGCATCGCCGAAGTGATCGGCGCCGGCCAGGCGGAGCGTCTGCCCATGGTGTTCGGGGTGGTGTTCATCGTGACCGGTCTGGGCTTCAAGCTGGCTACGGCACCGTTCCACATGTGGTCGCCTGACGTCTACCAGGGCGCACCCACATCGGTGACCCTGATCGTGGCCGCCGCACCCAAGATTGCCGCGTTGGCCATCACGCTGCGTCTGCTGATCGACGGTCTCCATGGCTTGGCCGTGGACTGGCAGCCGATGCTGATCGTGCTGGCCGTGCTCTCGCTGATTATCGGTAACCTGACGGCGATCGTTCAGACCAATTTCAAGCGCCTGCTGGCTTACTCCACGATCTCGCACATGGGCTTCGTGTTGCTGGGCCTGCTGGCCGGCGTGATTGACGGCAGCACGGACGCCGCGGGTCTGGCCTATGGCTCGGCACTGTTCTACATGGTCATCTACGTGCTGACCACGCTGGTGACCTTCGGCCTGATCCTGCTGCTCAGCCACCGCGGTTTCGAGTGCGAAAACATTGCCGACCTCAAGGGTCTGAATCGCCGCAGCCCCATCATGGCCGCGATGCTGATGCTGTCGATGTTCTCGCTGGCCGGTATTCCGCCACTGGCGGGCTTCTATGCCAAGCTGGCCGTGCTGCAGGCAGTGGTCGGGGCGGGGCATATCTGGCTGGCCGTGCTGGCTGTGGTCTTCTCGCTCATCGGCGCGTTCTACTACCTGCGGGTCGTGAAGGTTGCCTATTTCGATGAGCCGGAAGGCGAAACGGGTCCTATCGATACCGGCGTGATCACCAACGGCCTGATGACCATCAACGGCGCCCTGGTCCTGTTGCTGGGTATTCTCCCGGGCGGCCTGATGGCGCTGTGCGTTACGGTCATCCGTCAGTCGCTGCAGTTCTGAGTCGTCGATGAATCAATCGTTCGCCGTCTGGCTGTTGATCCTGCTTTCACTGGTAACGGCGAACCTCCCCTTCGTGGTGGAGCGCCCCTTCCTGGCGCTACCATGGCGCCAGAAGGGCGAGGCTGAATCGCCGGCGTGGCGCCGCTGGCTGGTATCGCTGGTTTTTTTTGGCGTGCTGGTGGGGCTGGGCCAGGCGGCCATGATGCTGATTGGGCGCGGCGTGTTCGCCGCCACCGACGCGGCCTCGGTCGCACGCTTCCTGGGGACTTTGCTGGCCCTCGCGGGAGCGGTGGCACTGGTGCTGGCCTTTCCCGGCTGGCGTAATCGCGGTAGAAAGATCCAGAAGTCGGTGCTGGTACGCCTGATCGAATTGCTGGTGTTCTATGCCTTGGTGGGGGTGTTGGGCTTTGCCCTCGAGGCCAACCTCGGCAACCGCTTTCCGCAAGGCTGGGAGTTTTACGCCATCACGCTGAGCCTGTTCCTGGTGCTCGGTTACCCCGGTTTCGTGTGGCGCTACCTCATGAAGCGGCGCCGTAGCGCAGCTGCCTGATATTTTCCATGTCGCATCTCATACTTCAATCGCCCAGCCTCATGTCCACGCAGGTGGAGCAGATCGCCGCCATTGTGTCGGCATCAGGGGTGCAGGAACTCGGCAATACCGCTGTCCGCTTGCTCGAAGCGGATGATGCGGAGCGTGAGGCGGTGGCGCAGCAGTGCGAGCAATATCGCATCGACTACGCGTTCCTGCCGAAGATCGATCAGCTACGCGAATGCCGCATCCTGGCGATGGACATGGATTCCACGCTGGTAAGCATCGAGTGCATCGATGAGATCGCCGATGCTGTCGGCCGCAAGCCGGAAGTGGCGGCGATCACGGAAGCGGCCATGCGCGGCGAGATCAAGGACTTCACAGAGAGCCTGCGCCGCCGCGTAGCCTTGCTCGAAGGGGTGCCCGAATCCGCGCTGCTGGAAGTCTATGAGCAGCGGCTGCGCCTGAACCCCGGCGCCGAGCGCCTGATTTCCACCGTGAAGCGCCATGGGCTCAAGACCTTGCTGGTGTCCGGCGGCTTTACCTTCTTCACCGAGCGCCTGCGGGAGCGTCTGAGTCTGGATGCCTGCCACGCCAATGTGCTCGAAGTCAGTAACGGCAAGCTGACGGGCCAGGTATTGGGCGATATCGTCGACGCCCACGGCAAGGCGGCGCATCTTGCGGCGCTGGCTGCCGAGCTGGGTGCCACGCGCGAGCAGATCATCGCCGTGGGCGATGGCGCCAATGATCTGGAAATGATGGCGCTAGCGCATTATTCCGTGGCGTACCGCGCGAAGCCGTTGGTGCGCGAGAAGGCCGCTTACGCCCTGAACTACAGCCCGCTCGACGCGATCATCAACTGGTTCCGGCTCAGCCACTGAGCCCCTTCATCAGTTCCCTCAGAGCGTCCACACGCGCCTTCAGTGGCGCGCCTTCCTTGAACTCCAGCCGCAGTTTGTCCTGACCGGAAAGGCGTACGTCGCGCCGTTTCTGGACGAGCTCGATGATCCGAAGGGGATCCACCTGCGGCTTGCTCGAGAACTGGATGACCGCGTGGGTCTCCGGGGCGTCGATCTTGATGATGCCCAGCGGTTCAGCAATCAGCCGCATGCGGTGTGTGGCCAGAAGGTTGTGAGCCGCCTCGGGCAGCTTCCCGTAGCGATCCACCAGTTCCTCACGGATATTGATGAGATCGTCTTCGTCCCGAGCATGCGACAGTTTCTTGTACATACCGAGCCGGGCATTGATGTCGGGGCAATAATCGGCCGGCAGCAACGCTGAGGTATGCAGATTCACTTCACATTGCGGGTCGAAGGGAGAGTCCAGATCCGGCTCTTCTCCGGCCTTCAGGGCGCGGACTGCCGCATTCAGCATGTCGGTGTACATCGAGAACCCGACTTCCTGGATGTTGCCGGACTGGGATTCGCCCAGCACTTCGCCGGTGCCGCGGATCTCCAGGTCATGCATGGCCAGGAAGAAGCCGGATCCCAACTCTTCCATTGCTTGAATGGCCTCCAGGCGCTTCTTGGCATTGGCGGTAATGGCGTCCTCGGGCGGCGTCAGCAGATAAGCGTAGGCCTGGTGATGCGACCGGCCGACACGGCCCCGCAGCTGATGCAGCTGCGCCAGGCCCAGGCGATCCGCCCGATGGATGACGATAGTGTTGGCCGTAGGGACGTCGATGCCCGTTTCAATGATGGTGGTGCATAGCAGCACGTTGTAGCGCTGCTGATAGAACCCCTTCATCACTTCTTCCAGCTCGCGCTCGGGCATTTGCCCGTGAGCCACTGCGATGCGGGCTTCGGGAACGAGTTCCTCCAGCCGTGCCCGCCGATTATGTATGGTCTCCACTTCATTATGAAGGAAGTACACCTGTCCGCCGCGCTTGAGCTCGCGAAGCAGGGCTTCCCGTATCGTGCTCTTGTCTTCGCGCCGCACGAATGTCTTGATGGCCAGCCGCTTCTGTGGCGCGGTGGCAATCACGGAGAAATCTCGTATGCCTTCGAGCGACATGCCCAGCGTGCGTGGGATGGGCGTCGCCGTGAGCGTCAGCACATCCACTTCCGCCCTGAGCTTCTTCAAAGCCTCTTTCTGACGGACGCCGAAGCGGTGCTCTTCGTCGATGATCACCAGACCCAGCTTCTTGAAGGTGATGTCGCGCGAAAGCACCTTGTGCGTACCGATCACGATGTCGATGGCACCACTGGCCAGGCCGTCGCGTGCCGCGCTGACTTCCTTGGCGGAGCGAAAGCGCGAAAGCTCGGCAATGCGTACGGGCCAGTCGGCGAACCGGTCGGCAAAGGTCTGGGCGTGTTGCTCGGCCAGCAGGGTGGTGGGACAGAGGAGGGCGACCTGCATGCCGTTGGCCACCGCGACAAAGGCGGCTCGCAAGGCGACTTCCGTCTTGCCGAAACCCACGTCGCCGCAGACAAGCCGATCCATCGGCCGGCCCGAGGTCATGTCCTCGATGACGGCCTGAATGGCGGCCGCCTGGTCCGGCGTTTCTTCAAAGCCGAAGCCTTCAGCGAAGGCCTCGTAGTCCTGCATTGGCAGCTTGAATTCGTGGCCCTGGCGTGCGGCCCGCTGGGCGTAGAGCGCCAGAAGCTCCGCGGCGGCATCCCGCACCTGCTTGGCAGCCTTGCGACGGGCCTTGTCCCATTGCCCGGACCCCAGCTGGTGCAGCGGTGCGCTCTCGGGGTCGGCTCCGCTGTAGCGGGAAATCTGATGCAGCTGGGCCACCGGCACGTAAAGCGTGCTGCCGCCGGCGTACTCCAGATGCAGGAACTCCATTGCGCCTTCGCCGAGATCCATCTCCTTCAGGCCCACGTAACGGCCGATGCCGTGCTGAACGTGCACGACGGGATCGCCTTCGCGCAGTTCCGACAGATCGCGCACCATCGATTCGATGTCACTGGTCGCTTCCTGCGCACGTCGTCCACGACGCGTACGCCGTGCCTGGGTGGGATAGAGATCGTTTTCAGTGAGGAGGAAAACCGACTCGTGGGCCAGGCCGAAGCCCTGCGCCAGCGGCGCGGTGAGCAGCGCAAAGGGGACGTCCGACTGGAAGAATTCCGCCAGCGTGTCGATGCTGGTGTCCGCCCGGATCCCGAACTCTTGCAGCATCTGATCCAGTGTTTCGCGGCGGCCTGCAGAATCGGCGCACAGTGCGATCCGACCGTTGTGCCGGTCCAGTAGCTGTCTGAGCGCGGCGACCGGGTCATCCGCCCGCCGTGAGACGGCAACATTCGGTACCGAAAGGAACTCGTTGGTGGGTTGGTCGTCGGCGAGCGCCAGGCGCGGAAATTCCTTCAGGCGCCCGAAGAAGTTCTCTTCGCTGAGGAACAGATCTTCTGGTGGCAGGACCGGCCGCTCGCGGTCGCTCTTCAAAAACTGCCAACGCCCGTAGGTGTCTTGTGTGAAGTTGCGGATCACGGGCGCCGAATCACCGAGCGTGACGGTGATGGCGGCCTCCGGCAGGTAATCGAACAGCGTCGCCGTGTTCTCGAAAAAAAGCGGCAAATAGTATTCGACGCCGGCGAAGGCAATGCCGTTGCCGATGTCCTTGTAGGGCAGGGCGCGGGACGGGTCGCCTTCGAAGACTTCCCGGAAGCGTGCGCGGAAATCATTGCGCGCGGCCTCGTCCATCGGAAACTCGCGGCCGGGCAACAGCTGGATTTCCTTCACGGGATACAGGCTGCGCTGCGTATCGACGTCGAAACTTCGTATCGACTCGATTTCATTATCGAAGAGATCGATACGGTAGGGCAGCACCGAGCCCATGGGGAA
>JAJUGH010000143.1 GCA_029268265.1 Alcaligenaceae bacterium
CACGGCCTTCACATAACGACCGCGCTCGGTGGCGATGCGATTCTCCGTGCCCTCCAGCTGGGTCATCAGGTCACGGAAGAGCGCGTCGGCCTTCAATTGCGGGTAGTTCTCGGAGACGGCCAGCAAGCGCGACAGCGCCGAACCAAGTTGGCCTTGCGCCTGCTCGAAGCGGGCCATGAGCTCCGGGTCATCGAGGTCGTCCACACTCACGCGGACCTGCCCTACCTGGGCCCGCGCCTTCGTGACCTCGGTAAGAATGGCGCGCTCGTTCACCATGTAAGCATCAACGGCGCTCACGAGTTGCGGGACCAGGTCGGCGCGCCGCTCATACTGGTTCAGGGCCTGGGACCAAGCGGCCTTCACCTGTTCATCCAGGCGCTGGATCTCGTTGTATCCGCAACCCGAAAGAACGGTGAAAATGGGAAGTAAAAGGAGGAGCAGCAGGCGCTTCATGACCGATTTCCGGCGAAAGTTGGTGGAATGAGGTTACAGCAGCGGCGTCTACCTGTAAAATGATGGGTTGCGTGCGAACCAGTCGGCGCGCAGCGAGCACAAGTCTCTCTTGTCCTCTTTCACTTTCGCTAAAACCGTCAGCCTGGATTGGTATCTCTCGTCTCCGAGCGATAGGCCGTCGCTGGAGCATTCATTGAGTTCTACCACCACTTTTGCCGACCTTGGTCTGGCACAACCCCTCTTGCGTGCCATCGCCGACTCAGGCTACACGCAACCCACTCCCATCCAGGCACAAGCCATTCCGCAAGTCATCCGCGGTGGCGACGTGCTGGCAGCCGCCCAGACCGGCACCGGCAAGACCGCAGGTTTCACGCTGCCCATTCTTCATCGCCTTCTCAACATGCCCGCCACGGCGCGCAAGCCCGGCTGCCCGCGTGTGCTGGTACTCACTCCTACGCGTGAACTTGCCGCGCAGGTGGAAGAGTCCGTCCGCACCTACGGTCAGTACACCGACGTGCGCTCCATGGTGATGTTTGGCGGAGTCAACATCAATCCCCAGATCACGGCGCTGCGCAAGCCGCTCGACATTCTCGTTGCGACCCCCGGGCGTCTGCTCGACCACGCCGGCCAGAAAACGGTCGATCTCTCGGGTGTCGAAGTATTGGTGCTCGACGAAGCCGACCGCATGCTGGACATGGGCTTCATCCGTGACATCCGCAAGGTGCTCGCGCTGCTACCCAAGTCGCGCCAGAACCTGCTGTTCTCGGCCACCTTCTCCGATGAAATCCGCGGTCTGGCCACCGGCCTGCTGCGCGATCCGGTTGAAATTTCCGTCGCACGGCGCAACACCGCATCCGAACTGGTCGATCAAGGCGTGGTTCTGACCGAACAAAGCCATAAGCGCGACCTGGTGAGCCACATCATCCGCGGTCGTGGCTGGCATCAGGTGCTGGTGTTCACGCGTACCAAGCACGGCGCCAACCGGCTTGCCGAGAAACTGGTGAAGGACGGCCTCACGGCCGCCGCCATTCACGGCAACAAGAGCCAGTCCGCGCGTACCCGTGCGCTGGCCGGCTTCAAGGACGGCAAGATCGCCGTACTCGTCGCCACGGACATCGCCGCTCGTGGTCTGGATATCGACCAGCTTCCGCAGGTGGTCAATTTCGAATTGCCCAACGTGCCGGAAGACTACGTTCACCGCATCGGGCGTACGGGCCGCGCCGGCAGCCCGGGATCGGCGCTGTCGTTGGTCGACCATTCCGAAATCAAGCTGCTGACTGCCATCGAGAAGGTGATCAAGCGCCCGATCGACCGCATCCAGATCCCCGACTGGGATCCCGCCACGATGCTGCGTCCGGCCACGTCTGGGCGTGGTGATGAGGACCGCCCGGAACCGTCGGGTCAACGCCGGGGCGAACGCCGCGACGGTCGCGGGGGCCCCAGCAATGCCGGCGGGCGTGATGGCCAGGCAGGCCGGAATGGCCGGGACGGGGCGAAGCCGCAGGGCGGACGAGGCCGTAGCGAAGCGCGCAGCGCCACAGCAGGCAGTTCACGCCCGGCAGCGGCTCGTAGCGACACCGCACGCCCGGCACACGGCCGCGGCGATGCACCGAGAACCGGCCAGCCGCGTAGCGGCCGCGCACCGCAAGCGGCCTTGCTCGGCAAACCCAGTTCGCGTTGATTGACGGGCCTGCAGCAGACACGGACGCATGTCTCTCTCCACCTGGCTCGCCTTCTTCGCCGCCTCCTGGGCCATTTCCTTCTCCCCCGGCCCGGGGGCGATTTCCGCCATGGCGTCCGGGCTGAAGTACGGCTTTCGCCGTGGATACTGGACCACCGTTGGGCTGATCCTCGGGATCCTGCTGCAGTTCGGCATCGTGGCGATCGGCCTGGGTGCGCTACTCGCCACCTCAGAGGTGGCGTTCACCATTCTCAAGTGGGTGGGAGCCGGATATCTCGTTTATCTCGGCTGGCTGCAGTTCCGCAGCGACGCCGCGCCCGTGGCGGTGGAAGCGGCGGCACCTGAAGATTTTCGGGTGAAGGACCTGGTTCTGCGCGGTTGCCTGGTGAACATCACCAATCCGAAGGGAACGGTGTTCCTGATGGCGGTGGTGCCGCAGTTTCTGGATCCCGCTGCACCACTCGCAGCGCAATATGCAATCATTGCGGCCACGCTGTGCTTCACCGATCTGGTGGCCATGGGTTGCTACACGACGCTTGCCGCACGGGTGCTGCGCCTTTTGCGCACGCCCGGCCATATCCGCTGGATCAATCGAAGTTTCGGCGCCCTGTTCGTGCTCGCGGGCACGGTGCTGGCCACTTTCAGCAGGCGCGTCTGAATGACGAGCCTGAAAACAGACCGGCTACAGAGCCGAGAATAGAATCTGAACATGAGCATTCCTAACGAAGTGAACCGGCGAAGAACATTCGCCATCATCTCTCACCCGGACGCGGGCAAGACCACTCTCACCGAGAAGCTGCTGCTCTTCGCAGGAGCCATTCAGATCGCCGGCAGCGTCAAGGCCCGCAAGGCCAGCCGCCATGCGGCCTCTGACTGGATGGAAATCGAGAAGCAACGGGGCATCTCCGTGGCGTCTTCCGTCATGCAGATGGAATACCGCGACAGCGTCATCAACCTGCTCGACACCCCGGGGCACCAGGACTTCTCGGAAGACACCTATCGTGTGCTCACCGCCGTTGACGCGGCGCTAATGGTGATTGACGCGGCCAACGGCGTGGAGCCGCAGACCGAACGTCTGCTGGCGGTGTGCCGAGCCCGGAATACGCCGATCATCACGTTCATCAACAAGCTCGACCGCGAAGTGCGGGAACCGCTTGATCTGATTTCCGAGATCGAGTCGCACCTGGGCATGGATGCGGTTCCGTTCTCGTGGCCGGTCGGTATGGCCCGCCGCTTCGGCGGCGTCTTCAATATCCGGGAAGACCGCATGCGCGTTTTCCGGCCGGGTCAGGAACGCCGGCAGGATAGCGAAGAGTACATCCAGGGGCTGGACAACCCCGAGGCCGAAGCCCGCTTCGGCGAAAACTACACCAAGGCCCGCGAAGAGATCGAGCTGATCTCGGAAGCGTCCACGCCCTTCGACCACGAAGCGTTTCTAGCGGGTAGGCAGACGCCCGTCTTTTTCGGCTCGGCCATCAACAACTTTGGCGTGCAGGAAGTTCTCGACGCGCTGGTGGAGCTCGCTCCTCCGCCCGGACCGCGGCACGCACTTGAGCGCACCGTGGCTCCGGAAGAACCGAAATTTTCCGGCGTGGTGTTCAAGGTCCAGGCGAACATGGACCCGGCACACCGCGACCGCGTGGCATTTGTTCGTGTAAGTTCCGGCCGATTCGATCGTGGCATGCGCCTGAAGGTAGCTCGGACGGGCAAGGAAATCCGCCCCAACAACGTCGTGTCCTTTCTTTCGCAACGCCGTGAGCTGCTTGATGAAGCCTATGCCGGCGACATCATCGGTATTCCCAACCATGGCGTGCTGCAGTTGGGCGACGTGCTGACGGAAGGTGAAGTCCTGCGCTTCACCGGTTTGCCCTTCTTCGCCCCGGAGCTTTTCCAGGCCGTGGAAGTGAAGGATCCCCTGCGCACGAAGCAGCTGCGCACGGGCCTGACCCAGCTGGGCGAGGAAGGCGCGATCCAGGTGTTCCGGCCCGCCATGGGCGGCGCGCTGTTGCTGGGCGCAGTGGGCCAGCTGCAGTTTGAAGTGGTCGCACACCGGCTCAAGACCGAGTACGGCGTGGAAGCGCGCATGATGCCGTCGCGTTACAACCTGGCACGATGGATTACAGCGGAGGATCCGAAGGACCTGCGAAAATTTATGGATGCCAACGCAGCACACATCGCCCACGATGTCGTCGAGGCTGCCGCATTCCTCGCAACGTCACCGGCTCAATTGCGCGTGGCTCAGGAACTCTATCCGGGTGTGGCTTTCCATGCCATGCGGGAACACGGCGGCCAGGTCTTTGGTCAACAGTCTTGAGTTGGGCCCGAATTCACTTCCGGCGCCGAACTTATATACTGCGTACTCTCGTGTATTAAAAGGTTAGGGATGTCCTGGCGTTTCCTGTTTGCCATCATAATCATTGCTCTGGGCGCCTCCGCCTGGGGCGGCATACGCCTGGGCGAATGGCTGGTGGCAAACGGCCCAGTCAAACCGGAGATGAAAGAGACGCCGCCAGAGCTGTCCGACGTCCCTCTGCTCGATGCCGACGGGAAACCGTTCGTGGCGGTGGCACCACAGCCGTTGATGAACGGCCGCCTCGGTGTTCCGGAGTTGCCGGAACTGCCTCCATGGGAGCTTGAAGCGCCCGCCGTGGCGCAAACGCAGGCCGAAACACCGATCAGCCTGGCCACCACAACCATCACCATGGAAGAGGCCGTTCAGATCGCGAACGCCAATCCGCACGGCCTGAAAGGGCTGGCCGACGTGGGCGACCTGATGGGAGCTCCGGGCACGATCGCCCCACAAGTGCCTGGCACGGGCGTTGGCCCCGAGTTCATTCAGCCTGTCGATGTCTCGCAACCTCCGCCGCCGCCACCTCAGGTGGCCACGCCGCAGACGGGGGGTAATTGGGAAGCCGCGCTGCGCCAGGAGCTGCAGGCCTGCAGCCGGCAGAGCTTTTTTGATCGGCCCAGTTGTTCATGGGCGGCCCGCAACAAGTATTGTGAGCCCAATCAGGCCTGGGGCCGCACTCGCGACTGCCCGGCCAAGAGCTTCTAGTCCGGCCGGGCCCCTGATCTGATCTATTCGGCGTCGTCCATCTGCGACTGCAGGTAGTTCTGCAAGCCGACGCGATCCACCAGCTCGATTTGCGTTTCGAGCCAATCGATATGTTCCTCGGTGTCGTCCAGGATCTCCAGCAGGAGATCGCGCGACACGTAGTCGCGCACCGATTCGCAGTAGGCAATGCCTTCCTTCACGGTCTCCTGGGCGCCCTTCTCGAGGCGCAGGTCACAGGAAAGGACCTCAGGCACGTTCTCACCGATAAGCAGCTTGTGGAGATCCTGCAGATTGGGCAGGCCATCGAGCATGAAGATGCGCTTGATCAGGAGATCGGCATGCTTCATTTCCCCGATGGATTCGTCGTATTCTTTTTTCGCCAGCTTGCCCAGGCCCCAATGGCCGAGCATGCGCGCGTGCAGGAAATACTGATTGATGGCAGTCAGCTCATTCTTGAGCTGCTTGTTCAAATGCTGAACGACGGTAGGATCGCCTTTCATGGCCGTGCTCCACTGACAGATGGTTGGACACCAGCCAATAGCCTAACACGGCGCAGGAACGTACGGCGCCCGCAATGCCGGCGTAATAAGTACCGGCGATGCAGGGCAACGCAAAAAGACGCTAGCAGCGGGAACGCGGCAGATCAGCAGCGGCTCAGGGCCACTGCCTGCATCGGAGCCAATTCCGGGTCGTTGGCCGCATCATGAGCGAAGGCCCCGTCGGACTGCGCTTCCGTGACATGCCCCGCATAACGGCCGCCGGGCAGATAGTCACTCGCGGTGTCGCGGCAACAGCCGCAGCAGCCGCCTACACCCAGTTGCGCTTCCAGGTCGCTCAGAGACGCGGCACCGGAAGCAACGGCTTCCTGCACCTGGCGTTCCGTGATGGCATTACATACGCAAATAAACATGAGAACAATTATCAACTACAAATTTGGCGTTTGCAATTGCGGCGATAGCTTTTTTGTAACTGAACAAAGGACTTAGGCGCTTAGCGACGCGCGCGCCTTACGAAGGATGGCCGGTTCAATCCCGGCAGCCTCGCGGTACTTGGCAACCGTACGTCTCGCAATGACCACACCCTGTTCGGCCAGGCGATCCGCAATCTTGCTGTCGGACAGCGGCTTGTGGGGCGGTTCCTCGCTGACCAGCTTCGCGATAAGGCTGCGTACCGCGGCGGCTGAGGTGCTATCGCCATCTTCCGTTTGTAGCGCCGAGCCGAAGAACTGCTTCAGCTCGATCACGCCCCACGGCGTCTGCGCATACTTGTGCCGCGTGGCGCGAGATATCGTGGATTCATGCAGACCGAGCTGAAGGGCGATATCGCGCAGGACCATCGGACGCATGCCGGCTACCCCCTTCTCGAAGTAAGCGGTCTGCTGGTCCACTATGGCCTGCGCCACCTTCAGGATGGTGACGAAACGCTGATTGACACTCTTCACCAGCCCCTGAGCCTGCTGGAGTTGCGCCTGTAGCTCCGGCGATACCGCGGTC
>JAJUGH010000144.1 GCA_029268265.1 Alcaligenaceae bacterium
ACCGCGAAGCGGTGTTCATTGACCGCGTGATGCTGCCCTTGCGCAAGGCCTTCCCCGAACTGAAGGTCGTCTTCGAACATATCACCACGAAAGATGGCGTCGACTACGTCAGCTCGCCGGAACGCCCCATCGCCGCCACCATCACCGCGCATCATCTGCTCTACAACCGTAATGCGAACTTCCAGGGCGGGCTGCGGCCCCATTGGTATTGCCTGCCCGTGCTGAAGCGCGAACGCCATCGTCAGGCCTTGGTCGATGCGGCCACAGGTGGATCGCCGAGATTCTTCCTGGGAACGGACAGCGCGCCCCATGCTCGGGGGCTAAAGGAGCACGCTTGTGGCTGTGCCGGGTGCTATACCGCGCTGCACGCCATGGAGCTTTATGCGACTGCGTTCGAGGCGGCGGGCAAGCTCGACACGCTTGAAGCCTTTGCAAGCCTGAACGGCCCTGCCTTCTATGGTTTGCCGGTCAATGAAACGACCCTTACCCTGGACCGTACGGACTTCATCGTGCCGGATGCGCTGCCCATGGGGCAGGAATCACTGGTGCCATTGGCCGCGGGTGAAACGCTGGGCTGGAAGGTCCGCTACGAATAAACAGTGCAGGACACATGGCTGGGCGCAATGCACGGGCCACGCCGACAGGCGCGCCCTTCACTCGGCGGCGCGCTTGGCTTCCAGCGTTTCCCAGCGGTCGAACAACTCCATGAGCTTTTCCTCGAGCGCCGCGAGTTCGCTGTTGATCTCGGCGACCCGATCCGGTGTGTCTTGATAAAGCGCCGGATCGGCCAGCTGAGCGGTCAGCGCCGCCTGGCGCGCTTCGACCTCTGCGATGGAGTCCGGTAGGGATTCCAGTTCCCGTTCTTCCCAGTTGGTCAGGCGTGAGGCTCGACTATTACGTTCGCGCGCCTTGGTGGGCTTGGGGTCGGCCGCCGACTGGGCGGCGGCGGTGCCGGGCTTTACGGTGGCGGCCTTCCCTGTGCCGGCCTTGGGTGCCGTCACCGGCGGCAGGTCCGCCGGGCGCTGTGCCAGCCAATCTTCATAGCCACCCACGTATTCCTGCCAGGAGCCGCCACCTTCGGCGACGAGAGTCTGAGTCACCACGTTGTCGAGAAAGGCGCGATCATGGCTGACGAGAAGAACCGTTCCACTGTAATCCTGCAGAAGTTCTTCAAGTAGCTCGAGCGTTTCGATGTCCAGGTCGTTTGTGGGCTCGTCCAGGACCAGCACGTTGGTCGGGCGTGCGAACATGCGCGCCAGCGCAAGCCTCGCGCGTTCCCCACCGGAAAGACTGGACACCGGTGACATCGCCCGCGCCGGAGGGAAGAGGAAGTCTTCCAGATAGCTCATCACGTGCTTGCGCTGGTTGCCGATCTCCACCCATTCGCTTCCCGGGTTGATCGTATCGGCCAGCGTGGCTTTCTCATCCAGGCCGGCGCGCATCTGGTCGAAGTATCCCACCGTGAGATTGGTGCCCAGGCGCACGGAGCCTTCAGTGGGCTCGAGTTCGCCCAGGATGATGCGCAGCAACGTGGTCTTGCCTGCGCCGTTGGCACCGATGAAACCGATGCGGTCGCCCCGCATGATGGTAGTGGACAGCTGGCGCACGATTACGCGCTCGCCATAACGGTGACTGACATCAGTGAGTTCGGCCACGAGCTTGCCTGAGCGGCTGCCCTCGGCTACCGCCATCCGCACGTTGCCGGCGCGTTCGCGACGCTCCGCGCGTTCTCGCCGCAGCTGTTCGAGCCGGCGAACGCGGCCTTCGTTACGGGTTCGACGCGCCTCGACTCCCTTGCGTATCCATACTTCTTCCTGGGCGAGCACCTTGTCAAAACGCGCTTGCTGCTGCGCTTCCGCCTCCAGGGCCTCTGCCTTCCGCAGCTGCCATTGTGAGAAGTTGCCGGGGAAGCTGTAGAGGCGGCCGCGATCAAGTTCCACGATGCGTGTAGCCACTTCGTCCAGAAAGCGCCGATCGTGGGTGATGACCACCAGCGTACAGCGCGAATCCACCAGCATCCGCTGCAGCCACAGGATGCCTTCGAAATCGAGGTGGTTGGTGGGCTCATCGAGCAGCAGCAGGTCGGGTTTGTCAGCCAATGCGCGGGCAAGGGCAACCCGCTTGCGCGTACCGCCGGACAGCGAGCCGATGCGATCCTCGGCGCGCAGGCCGAGCTGGTCGATCAGCGATCCCGCCACGGCCGGACGCTGCCAGTCTTCGCGCTCGAGGTAGTCGCCGCAAAGCCAATCCATCACTGTGGAATCGGAATCCAGTTCGGGCTCTTGCTCGACCGTGGCCACCGTCAGGCCGCCCATCTGCATGCGCTCGCCATCGTCGAGCTCGATGCGTCCGTCCAGTATCTTCAGGAGCGAAGATTTGCCTGCACCGTTACGGCCAATGAGCCCAATGCGTTCGCCTTGCTGGATGGTGAAATCGGCTTGGTCCAGCAATGCATGGTGACCGAAGGCCAATTGGGCGTTCGTCAGGGTGATCAAAGGTACCGTCATGTTGAACAGAAGAGGAAGAAGGCGTCGGAAACCACCATTGTCGCAGGTTACAATGCTGCGGTGGGGCGGGTCGGGCAGCCGCGGTGTGCAAGCATCGAGGAAGGTCCGGACTCCACAGGGCAGGGTAGCGGCTAACGGCCGTCCGGCGTTGCGGCGCCAAGCGTCGCCAAGCCGAGGAATAGGGCCACAGAGACGAGTCTGCGGCGGGGGCCTTCACGGGCACTGGTACGGCCACTCCGTACTGCATGGCGGTTCGCCGCCATGACGCTGCAGGGTGAAACGCGGCAACCTCTACCCGGAGCAACATCAAATAGGCATGCGCAGGCCCCTCGGGGCCGAAAGGGCGGCTCGTCCGAGCATGCGGGTAGATGGCACGAGCATGGCAGCAATGTCATGCCCAGATGAATGGCTGCCAGCCGGTCAAACGGCGTACAGAATCCGGCCTACAGACCCGCCTCACATCCTCTACGGATTTCCGCCTTTCCGGCCGGTATCCTCACGCACTGCTTTTAGTCCAAGCGCCAATCCCTTGATTTGCAAATGGTTTTTATTTCGACGCCTCGCCTGAGGCGCCGCTAAGTCCTTGTCGTCATTGAAAAATATAGCTACTGAAGCTTGACCGGCCGATTGGCTTACCGTAGAGTGGGAGAAAGTAGGATAATGTGCACAAAAGTGGGGATTTCATCTTGTTCCAGGGCAGTAGCGCTCTCTCGTTGGATGCAAAGGGTCGGCTTACCATTCCGACCCGGCATCGTGACGCGCTCGCGACTCAGTCCAATGGGCAACTGACCCTCACTCGTCACCCGGATGGCTGTCTTCTGGTGTACCCGCGTCCCATATGGGAAATTAAGCGCGAAGAGATCGCCCGCCTGCCGGCGGGCGCTCGCGTATTGCAGCGACTCATGTTGGGAAATGCCCAGGACGTCGATATCGACGGGGCGGGGCGCGTACTGGTCGCGCCCGAACTGCGTAGCGCCGCCGGCCTCAGCAAGGAAGTCATGCTGCTGGGCCTGGGTGCGCATTTCGAGCTTTGGGATGCAGTCACCTTGCAGCGGCGCGAGGCCGAAGACCTCGCCAAGGGTATGACGGACATCCTGGATCAATTTTCTTTCTGAGCCGTCTATGGAGTTTGTGCACCGTTCCGTGCTGCTGGAGCCCGCAGTCGACGCATTGCTGAATGAGACATTCGGCAAGCATCGGGGCGGCGGGACCCTCACGGAAATGGCGCCCCCCACAGACGGCATCTATGTTGACGGTACTTTCGGCCGTGGAGGCCATAGCCGGCTGCTGTTGCAGCGCCTGGGCCCGCGTGCCCGGCTGGTGGTCTTCGACAAGGACCCGGAAGCGATCGCGGTCGCACAGCAGCTGCGTCAGGAAGATTCTCGCGTCGAAGTCGTACACGGCGGCTTCGGCGACATGCCCGAACATCTCGCCCGGCTCGGAGTGCAGCACGTCAATGGCGTGCTACTCGATCTGGGCGTGTCCTCACCACAAATCGACGATGCGGCAAGGGGATTCTCCTTCATGCGTGAAGGCCCCCTCGATATGCGCATGGATACGAGCAGCGGCATAACCGCTGCGGAATGGCTGGCCGAAGCCAGCCTCGAAGAAATCAAGGAGGTCATAGCAAATTATGGCGAAGAACGGTTTGCTTTCAAGATTGCAAAGGCGATTGTTGCTGGCCGCGAATCCCGGCCGTTGCGCACCACGCTCGAACTCGCCGAGCTCGTCGCCGGCGCCGTCCGCACTCGCGAGAAAGGCCAGCATCCGGCCACACGCAGCTTTCAAGCTATACGGATTCACATCAACCAGGAACTCCAGGAACTCGCTGGCGCCCTCGCGGCAGTTCTGAGGGTGCTGGCCCCAGGGGGCCGGCTTGCCATCATCAGCTTCCACTCGCTGGAAGACCGCATGGTGAAGCAATGCATCGCCGCGGCAGCGCGGCCCGGGGCGGCTTTTGCACGCATGCCCATCCCCGAGTCGCAGATGCCGCCGCCCGTGCTGACTTCCCTTGGCAAGGTGGTACCTTCGGCCGAAGAGGCGGCTGACAATGTGCGCGCCCGTTCTGCCGTGATGCGGGTTGCCCAACGTACCGACGCACCGCTGCCCGCAGATCAGGGCGCGTCGTTTGTAAAGGCGATGCGCCTGATTCCCTTAGAGGGTTCGATGCGGGCCGGAGGGCGGCGCTGATGATCCGCCTGAGCATTCTGTTCGCCTGCTTACTCATGATCTCGGCAATTTCGCTGGTGACGGCGCGGCATCAGTCGCGTCAGCTATTCGTGGCGGCCGAGAAGCTCGAAGACCGCAGTCGCGAACTCGACATCGAGTGGCGCCGGCTTCAGCTCGAACGGGCCGAACTGGCACGCAACGCACGCATCGACCACGTTGCGCGTAACGACCTGGGCATGGTCACGGCCACACCGGACCGCACCATCTACCTGACCAGCCCCGCCGTATCCGCGGAGGCGCGACCATGAAGCGCATCCCCTTCTTCAACAGCCCCGTGCTGGATCGCCAGATGCCGGTCTGGCGCGCCAAGCTTGTCTTCCTGCTGTTGATGTTCGGTTTCGTCGCCCTGTTCGCCAAGGCGCTGTACGTGCAGACCATGGACGACGAATTCCTCCAGGCCCAGGGAGAGCGCCGTTACGAGCGAACGCTGGTCCTGCCCGCTACGCGCGGAAAAATATTCGATCGCAGCGGCTCGGTGGTGCTGGCCGCCAGCGTGCCGGCCAAAGCCATCTGGGCCATTCCGGAAGACACGCGCGCGGCGTCTGACAAGCAAATGGCGGAGTTGGCCAAGCTGCTCGAGATGAATGTCGCCGACATCCGGGCCCGTGTTGCCGACACGAAGCGTACCTTCGTCTATATCAAGAGACAGGTTTCGCTGGACATCGCGGAGAAGGTGCGTGAGCTGGGTGTGCCCGGCTTCCATCAGCAGGGAGAGATGAAGCGCTTCTACCCGGAAGGCAGCCTGATGGCCCACGTCCTGGGCTTCACCAACATCGAAGACAAGGGAATCGAAGGCGTTGAGCTTGCTTTTGACGAAGCCCTGTCCGGTCATCCGGGTTCGCGTCGGGTCATCCGGGACCGTCTCGGGCGAGTCATTGAGGATGTACAGGCCGTGGTGCCCCCGGTCGATGGCAAGGACGTGCATGTCTCGATTGACGCCAGGCTTCAGTACGACACCTACATGGCGCTGAAGCGCGCCAAGGAAGAGAACAACGCGCTGGCCGCAGCCGGTATCGTGCTGGACGTCCAGACCGGAGAAATACTGGCGCTGGTGAACCTGCCGTCGTACGACCCGAATGAGCGCGGCGACCGCAAGGGCCCTGCGCTGCGGAACCGTGCCATGGTCGACACCTTCGAGCCCGGCTCGACCATGAAGCCGTTCACGGTCGCGCTGGCGCTGGACAGCCGCAAGATCACGATGAACACGATGTTCGATACCGGCAACGGCCAGTATCGGTTCAAGGGCGCCACCATTTCCGACGTCAGTCGTAATGGTGTGATCAACGTGGCGGATATCGTCCGACGCTCCAGCAACATCGGAATGGCCATGCTGTCCCAGCGCCTGAGCGCAAAGGACATGTGGACCACCTTCAGCCAACTGGGCTTCGGCCGCGCTCCCGAAACGAATTTCCCCGGCATGGCAGCGGGCCGTCTGCGGCCATGGGAGCGCTGGCGCCCCATCGAGCAGGCCACCATGGCCTACGGTTACGGCTTGTCGGTGTCGCTATTGCAGATGGCGCAGGCCTATACCGTATTCGCGCGCGATGGCGACATGGTGTCGCTTTCGCTGGTGAAGCGCGAGGGCGAAGCAACTAGCAAACAGGTTTTCTCGCCGCAAGTGGCGCGGCAGGTGCGGGCCATTCTCGAAGCGGCTGCCGGACCCGACGGCGCCAAGCTGGCTCAAGTGCAGGGCTACCGGGTGGCCGGCAAGAGCGGCACGGCGCGCAAGATCGTCGATGGAAGGTACAGCCGCAGCCACTACCGCAGTTCATTCGTAGGGTTCGCCCCGGCCTCCAATCCGCGCATTGTCGTGGCCGTGAGTATCGACGAGCCGAAGGCGGGTGCGTATTACGGCGGACGCGTGGCCGCG
>JAJUGH010000145.1 GCA_029268265.1 Alcaligenaceae bacterium
CAATGCCTACAAGGGGCACGACACCCTGCTGCGTGCGCTGGCGGCGCTTGCGCCGGACCAGCGTGAAGGATTGTAATACGTGGTGGCGGGCAAAGGCGAGCACCTTCAGACCCTGCAGGCGCTGGCCGAAGAGCTGGGCGTAGCGACGCACGTACGTTGGCTGGGTTTCGTCGCCGAGGACGACCTGCCCGCGCTGTATGCCGCCAGCGACCTGTTTGTGCTGTGCACGCGGGAAGATCCGCGCGAGCGCGGAGTAGAAGGCTTCGGTCTGGCCTTCCTGGAGGCGCAGGCGGCCGGCGTGCCGGTGCTGGGCACGCGTGCCGGCGGCATTCCCGATGCGGTGGAGGACGGGCGCGGCGGCTGGTTGGTTGCGCAGAACGACGTGGCTGCGGTGCGCGGTCATCTGGCGCGGCTGGTGGCGGAGCCGGCGGCGTTTGCGGCGCAGGGGCGGGCCGGTCTCCAGCGCGTCGAGCGCGAATGCGGCTGGGATGTTTACGTAGACAGGTTCCGTGCTGTCCTCGATCCGCGCGCGGCAGAGGCTGGTACGCGGCAAGTGAATCGACAGGAATCAAGGCAATGACGGTGGCAATCGCCAGTGATGGCAGCAATTCATCCAGCGCCCGGCCCAGCGGCGTTTCGGTCGTCATCCCGACGATCAACCGCGCCGAGGTGCTGATGGATACGGTGAAGGACCTGCTGGCACAGGACTTTGACCGTTACGAAGTTATCGTGGTCGATCAGTCCGACGAGACGAACCAGGCCGTCGTGGAGTTGTTGCGCGAAAGCTCAGTGCCGGCCCGGTACTTCAAGGCCGACAATTTCCGCGGCCTGCCGCAGGCCCGCAACTTTGGCTGGCAGCAGGCGCGGCACGACATCGTGCTCTACATCGATGATGACATCCGCACAAATCGCGCGTTCGTGTCAACGCACTACGACACGTTCCGCAGGACCGGTGCCGCGATGGTGGCCGGTGGCATCGACGAGGCCAAGGGCGATCATCCCACCAATCATCCGCCGGGTTCCTTCAACTGGTGGACCGCCACCGCAGTGCGGAACTTCAGCATCGACCAGCCGGGATGGTGCCTGCATGCGCCGGGCGGGAACTTTGCGGTGCGTCGCGACGTGCTTTCCAGTGTTGGCGGTCTGGACGAAGTGCTCAGCATTGGCGCGGCGCTCTACGAGGAGTCGGAACTCGCTCTGCGCATGCAGTCAGCGGGTCATCGCACCTGGTTCGAACCCTCGGCCCGCCTCACCCACCTCGCCGCCCCCATGGGTGGCTGCCGCGTACCGCGCGACGTGCCGCGCTACATGCACGGCCTGGCCCACAACCGCGGCATCCTGATCTTTCGCCACCTCAAGCCCTGGCATCGGCCCACTGCGATCCTGCGGCTGCTGCTGCTGGGGCTGTCCTACAGTCGGGCGGACGGATCGCTGCGGCCGTTCCTTGCCGTTTTCAGCGGGCTTGAAGCGGGCAGGAAAGCAGCGAAGCAACCACCTGCAATGAGCGACCTGCGGGCCACAGAATGCACCCGCTACTGATTCCATACGCGCTTTTGACCGCGCTGTTTGTGCTTCATTTTCACCAACGGGACCGCCGGGTTGGCAGCGCGGGCGTAGCAGTCGTGGCGGTGGCAATGCTCGCACTATTGTCGGCTGCAATGGTGTTGCGCCCGGCTCGCGGCGATTCGGGTCGCTACTACGAGCACTTCCTGCATGTCCGGAGCCTCGACTTCTCCGGGATGATGCAGTACGAGCGAATGGATCCGCTGTTCAAACTTCTGAACTGGCTGGTAGGACAGCTTGGGCAGTCGTCTGAGCTCTTCTTCAGCGCGGCCTTCGTACTTTTTGTCGGAGTAATCATCTGGGCATTTCACAGGTTGCTGGGTGCAAGGCAGGCGGCGGCACTGTTCATGTGTTATGCCGCGTACCCGTTTTTCATCACTTACGGGGCTAACGGCCTGCGTCAGGGCTTGGCGCTGGCCTGCATGCTGATGGCACTGGTGCAGTTCAATCGGGGAAACATGCGTAGCGGTGCTCTGTGGTTGCTACCCATGCCTTTCTGGCACGGTGGATCGTTGCTTGGCGCGACGGTGGTGGCGCTTTATGTGCTTATGCTTCGCTATGTTCCACGGGCGCAGCAGCGTTGGCGGATTGTGGGCATTCTTTACGCGGCGTCAGTGATGCTTTCGGTCACCGGGTTGAATGAGGCGTTGCTTGGACGGCTGCCGGACATCATTGACCTCGAAGCCCGACATCAAGGCTATTTCCTGTCTCCGGATGAGCTTGGAACCGTTTATCAAACAGGCTTTCGTCTGGACTTTACGTTGTTCTCTCTTACTCCGCTATTCAGTGCGCTCCTGCTTCGTCACAGGGGTGAGATGTTCAGCTTTCGCGCATCAGGTTGGTGGCTTTCCATCTACCTTGCACTGAACTGTATTTTTCACCTGTTCTCGTTCGCGCCATACTCAGACCGGTTCTCGGCATACTCGTGGTTCCTGATGCCACTCGTGCTGTTTATGCAAATTCGAGCTTCTGGAAACCCTTGGTTGCGATCCGCATTTATAGTTTGTGTGGCGGCAGTCAATATCATCATGTTGCAGTTCTATACCGGCAATTCCATCCGCCCGCCAGAGTGGTGGTAAGTAGATGACGACCGAGCAGATGCCGAAGTTGACGGTTTTCACGCCTGCGTGGAACCGCGCAGACCTGTTGCCAAGGCTGTTTCGCTCCATTGCCGCTCAGGCTCCTGCAGATGGCAGCGTGGAGTGGCTGGTGATTGATGACGGATCCACTGACGATACCCCGTCTAAATTGGTCGAATTCGCTGTGGAACGGCCAGACCTGGTGCGGTTCATGCGCGTGGAGAATGGAGGAAAGCACCGCGCCATCAATCGCGCCGCGCATGAAGCCCGTGCCGACTGGATCCTGCTGGTGGACAGCGATGATGCAGTGGCCGAGTGCGCGATTGCGGACGTGCTTCAGTATGTTGAGCGTTACGATGGGGATGAGCGGGTTGGACTGATCCGTGGCCTGAAGGCGTTTCCCGGCCATGGCGGTGCCAGATATTCATTCAATCGAGTCGACATTCCGCAGCAGCACTGGCAATGGATCTCGTCACAAGCCGGATTCGATTCGGCCGAAGCCATTCGACGCAGCGCGTTGGTGCAACATCCCTTCCCGGAGCATGAAGGCGAACGATTCATGGCCGAAAGCTGGCTATGGCATACGCTCGATTCCACCCATCAACTGGTGTGCGTGAACAGTGTCTGGGTGAACTGCTGGTATCAGGAAGGCGGGCTGACTGCCAGCGCGCTGCGGATCCGGCTGCAGTCTCTTCGTAGCACCATGGACGTGTACGAGGCCATCCTTGGTTCGCACGCCAGTTTGAGGATTCGCGCTCGCGCAGCGATCAATGCTTGGCGCTATCGATTCCATGCGCGCGATCACGGAATCGCCCCTGGCGTACGGCCCGCACGCGCGTTTGCGCTTCCGGGTTGGCTGCTGTATCGGCGTGACCGCGCACGCATTGCGACGGGCGCTTCGGCATGAGGATCATCCAAGTAATCATTGGGCTCGGCGTCGGCGGGGCTGAGCGGGTGGTTGTCAGTTTGGCGGATGGGATGGCTGATCGCGGTCACGAAGTTCGGATCATTTCGTTGATGGATCAAGCTGGAACGTTGCCGTCGCACAATGTCGAGGTGGTGCATCTTGGCTTATCGCGGAATCCACTGCGGGCGGTTTCCGCTATTTGGAAGTTGGCGGGCGAGATCCGCAGGTTTCGACCGGACGTTGTCCACAGCCACATGAAGCATTCAAATCTCGTGACGCGGTTGCTCCGCTTTGTGGTGCCGATCCCGCGTTTGGTGAACACCGTCCATAGCACCCATGAGGGCGGAAAGGCGTGGATGGCGGCTTACCGGGTGTCCGATGGACTGGCCGATGCAGTGACCAATGTCAGTCGCGAGGCATCCGCAGCGTACGAAGTGGCCGGGGCGGTTCCGAATGGAAGAATGTTGACCATCCATAACGGTATTGATGTTGGCGTCAATTCGTTCTCATTCGATAGGCGGGTGGCGATGCGGCAAAAGCTGGATATTGATGATGAAGAGAAGCTCGTTCTGGCTGTTGGCCGGCTGACTCCGCCGAAGGACTATCCCAACCTCGTGTCAGCGCTTCAGCGACTGCGCCGGGGAGGGCGTTGGACGGCCGTGATAGCCGGCGACGGACCCATGCGTCAGAAGCTGGAGTTACTGGTGCAAGAGTGTGGGCTGGCTGATCACGTGCGGTTCCTCGGGGTGCGAAATGACATTCCAGCTCTGATGTCGGCGGCAGATGTATTCGTGTTGTCTTCCGCTTGGGAGGGGTTTGGAATGGTAGTGGCCGAGGCGATGGCATGCGAGCGTCTGGTTGTGGCAACCGATTGCGGAGGGGTTCGCGAAGTGCTTGGTGATTGCGGTTTTTTGGTGCCGCCTGGATCGCCAGATGCGTTGGCCGCAGCACTTGTGGACGCACTTGCGCTTGCGCCAGAGAAAGCGGCGGCCCTGGGATTGAAAGCCAGAGAGCGCGTCATTGAGATGTTCTCGCTGGAAGCGGCGATTGAGAGTTGGCAGGCCCTCTACAGTGCAAAGTAACGTTTCGCTGGAATGCGTTCGATGACTTCGTTCTCAGGTCGGAGTTCCAATGTTGATTCGGCGTCACAACCTGCTGTGTCGGAGAAGGTCTTTCTTCTGGTGGCGAGTTTTGCCGACTCCATCCCGCAGTTTCGGGGCGCCTTGATACGACGCCTGAGGGAGGAAGGATTCAATGTGCATGTGGCGGCACCTGAACTGACCGCACATGAGCGAGCCATGGCCTTTTTGTCCGATTGTGGCTGTAGCGCGCATGATTTGCCGATGCAGCGCAATGGCACGAATCCATGGGCTGATCTGCGGCTGACGGTGAGTTTGTATTGGCTTATTCGGCGGATTGGTCCTTCTGTGTGTACCGGCTACACCATCAAACCTGTGATCTATGGTTCCGTCGCCGCATGGCTGGCGCGGGTGCCGAGACGATTTGTGCTGGTTACCGGCTTGGGATATGCATTCACCGAGAACCGAGCCGGATTTGTCACGAAGCTTGTGCGTGAGATGTACCGCTTTGCATTGGCGCGGGTTCATGGGGTCTTTTTCCAGAATCCCGACGACGAAACTCTGTTCCACCAGCTCGGCCTGCTTCCGGCGAACATTTCGTCGGTTGTCGTTAATGGGTCGGGCGTGAATGTGGTGCAATTCCCGGTGCATCCGCTTCCCGGAGGCGCCCCTTCTTTCCTGATGATCGCCCGCCTGCTGGGCGATAAGGGAGTTCGCGAGTACGCCGAGGCGGCGTGCAGGATCAAGCGCGCCAATCCCGACGTCAGGTTCCAACTGGTGGGCTGGATCGACAGCAACCCGGACGCCATTGCCCAGTCGGAGCTGGATGCATGGGTCGCTGACGGCGCTCTTGAGTTCCTCGGCAAGCTGGACGACGTACGCCCGGCCATTGCAGCCAGCACGGTCTACGTGCTCCCGTCCTACCGCGAAGGCACGCCACGGACGGTGTTGGAAGCCATGGCCATGGGGCGCCCAATCATTACGACCGATGCCCCGGGGTGTCGCGAGACGGTCATCGACGGCGACAATGGTTTTCTGGTCCCGGTGCAGTCGGTGGATGCGCTCGTGGAGGCCATGCTGAAGTTCATCGAGGATCCCGCGCTCGCCCAGCGCATGGGGCGGCGGTCACGGCGGATTGCAGAGGACAAGTACGACGTGCACAAGGTCAATGCGGTGATGTTGCGGGAGATGGGCATCACCAGCGCCGCGACGGAAGGGGAGGCGCAGCCGTGACGCAGCAGGCAGCACAGTTCCAGGCCGTGGTGGAGCTGGTGCGCTCGACGCACGGCGATGGTTTCGTCCCTCTTCACCGCCCCGTCTTCGAAGGCAACGAACGCCAGTACCTTGTCGACTGCATCGACTCCAACTTCGTCTCCTCCGTGGGCGCGAAGGTCATCGAGTTCGAGCAGCACATCGCCTCCTTCACCGGCGCGAAGTACGCCATCGCCACCGTCAACGGCACCGCGGCCCTGCACGTCGCCCTGCAGCTGGCCGGCGTGCAGCGCGACGACGAGGTCATCACCCAGGCGTTGACCTTCATCGCCACCTGCAATGCGGTCAGCTACATCGGCGCCCATCCTGTCTTCGTGGATGTGGACCGCGACACGCTGGGGCTTGGCCCGGAAGCACTCCGCCGCTGGCTGTCCGAGCATGCCGAACTGCGAGAAGGCCAGGCCTGGAACCGCAGCACCGGCCGCCGGATTGCCGCCTGCGTCCCCATGCACACCTTTGGCATTCCGCTGCGCATCGAGGAGGTCGTAGCTATCTGCGACGAGTACGGCATCGCCGTGGTCGAGGACGCCGCCGAATCCCTGGGCAGCTGGGTCGGCGACCGCCACACCGGCACCTTCGGCCGCCTGGCCACGCTCAGCTTCAACGGCAACAAGGTGATCACGACCGGCGGTGGCGGCATGATCATCACCGATGACGAGGCGCTGGCGCGCCGGGCCAAGCACCTGACCACCACCGCCAAGGTGC
>JAJUGH010000146.1 GCA_029268265.1 Alcaligenaceae bacterium
AAGCGATAGGTCTGGGCCTGATAGGGATCCGGCTCCTGCTGAGCTACCGCCGCAGTGATCTCGATGGCCACCTGCTCATAGGCAACCGTCGTCTCCAGCGGCGAGTGGTCGGCCGACAGCAACCAGTTCACCATGGTGTTCTGATGCTGCTCGACACGCCGTATGCGTGCCAGAGGCTCGCGCAGCTCGCGATTGAAGCGTGAAGCAATATGCTTCAGACGCAGCGCATCGACCTCCAGGCCGTTCAGCATGATGATGCGCACCCTGGTGAAGGCGTCATCATCGAGCTTGCTGATGGGGTGCGCGACCATGTCACGCCAGGTGAATCGTTGCCGATCCAGTGGCGTGCCGGCACTGCCCCACGAATTGTTCAAAACACTCATCGTCATCTCCAAAGTTTCCCAGTTGGCAGTCGTTTACGCGCGCTGCCGGACGCGTATCTCCGCTCTATGGCGGAGTCGCTCATTTACCTGCGTCCACCACGCCCGGAATGTCCTTCGTGGGGCGCTTGAACTTGCCGTGCAGCGCATCCACGCCCCACTGCGGCCGTGCAAGTTTTTGCAGGTCCTGCCTGCCTTCGCGAGCTTCTTGTGTATCGAGGTCCATCTTTTCGTCGCGCTCCCGGACCATTTCAGGAATGGCTTCGCCATCGCGACTGAAAGACCAGGCGAGCATGGCCGGCCCCGTGGGCAGGGGATCCGCCTTCTGACCGTAATGGCCGGTATTCCACACGTGCCAGGTCTTCCCGTAGCTGTTCATCTTCGATTCCATAAGGGCGTGTTCCGCAGGCCCCGGGATGCCGGGCGCTCGCAGCTGACCGGACAGAATCTCCCCGTTGTGCGGATGCCAATAGCTCCTTTCTTCTTCGGGCAGGGACTCGAACAATCTTTCCGAAATGATGTATTCAATGCCGTTGAGGTTGGCCTCCGGTCCGTCGCCGTCGAAGAGCACGCACTGGGCAAAATCCTCATTCACCTGGTTGCAGTAGTGATGCGCGATCATCTGGTGTTCCGGGTGGTCCTTCATGGGATGGAACCCCACCAGGTGAATGTCGAAATCCCCCAAGGGTGCGGTGCCTTGCAGCACCATGGCTCCCGCCTCAAGAGCCTTCGTCTTGCCGCTCTTTTCGCTGCCCGGGGGCGCCGCCGACGGTGTGGCTTCGGCCCCGGCTCCGGCCGGCGGCTGTTGCGGGGCACCCGCGTTGGGGCTACCGGACTGCGCCAGGCTTGGCAGCGCCCAGCATGCTGCGGCAACCAGAAAGAAGGCGTGAAGCATCCACGCCGGTAGCTGGACATGCATTGCGGCCTCCGATGAAAGTTGACCGGCCTTCTTCAGCACGAATCGTTCCAGCCATTTGAGCGGCCACGATGGCGCGGCGCTTGCTCATGAGCGTCGTCCCATCCTTGTTCTGCATAGGTTGCTTCCATGGAGTCTCAAGCCCCCCGCCCGGACGACCTTGCCGGGCGCAATGAAGTCGCCACATTGGCCCTCGGGCCGCTGGTAATGATTTCTCCCCACTACGATGACGCGGTCTTCAGTTGCGGGCACTTACTCGCCGCCGCCGAGGACAGCACCGTGCTTACCGTCTGCACAGCCGTACCGGAAAATGGCGCGGTGCGTACCGATTGGGATGAGCGTTGCGGCTTTGACTGCGCCGCGAACGCCATGCGCGCCCGGGCCGAGGAGAACAGGCAGGCGCTGGCGCTGCTCGGGGCGAAAGGCGTGGAGCTCGACTTCCTGGACAGTCAGTACGATCGCAGGGGAAACAACACCGCACAGTTGCTTGGCGATACCCTGGGCGCCTCCATCACGACACTGCAGCCTGCAACCGTGTTCTTCCCGCTGGGGCTCTACCACGAAGACCACATCCTGGTGTCCGATGTACTCATGACCATCTGTCATCACTTTCCCGCCATCAGCTGGTACGCATACGAAGAGATTCCGTATCGAAAACGGCCCGAGTGGGTCGAAGAGCGCCTGAAGCATTTCGCTGCACGGGGGATCGGCGCCTCTCCGTTCCCGGTCGAGGCGTGGACCGACCTGAAGGAGCCGGCCGTACGCGCCTATCAGAGTCAGTTTCTGGGTCTGGGTTATGAAAATGCCGACCCGGTCATGTCGCAACCGGAACGGTATTGGCAGATTCACCGCGTCATGGAGCTTTTGTGAAATGGACCAGCATTGCAGTGATCTCGTGACCATCGTCGTGCTGACCCGCAACCGCCGTTTGGAACTCCATCGAAGCCTGACACGGCTGTCCGCCTTGCCCGAACACCCGAAGATCATCGTGGTCGACAACGGGAGCACCGACGAAACGGTGGAATGCGTGCAGCGCGACTTCCCGCATATCGAATTGATACAGGCCGGGGCAAACCTGGGTGCTGCCGGTCGCAATCTCGGCGTCGAGCGCGTCCGCACCCCTTATGTCGCCTTCAGCGACGACGACACCTGGTGGGCACCCGGCGCGCTGAGCAAAGCCGCCACGATCCTGGATCGCCACCCCAATATCACCGTGCTTGTGGCAAGGATCATGGTCGGGGTTGATGAGCGGGCCGACCCGGCGAGCATGGCCATGTCGCAGAGTCCGCTAGGCCATGTGCCCGGAGTGGGCCCGCTGCTGGTCGGCTTCATGGCGGGAGCGAGCGTCATGCGCAGCAGCGCATTCCGGCAGGCCGGCGGCTATTGGCGGGATTTCTTCATCGGGGGAGAAGAGGCACTGCTTGCGATGGATATTCTCGATGCAGGCGGCCAGATCGTTTATGCCCCCATGCTGCAGGTACACCATTGGCCTTCGTCCTTGCGGGACAGCCCCTTGCGCGGCAGGCTGGTCGCCCGTAACGCAATCTGGACGGCCTGGATGCGCCTGCCTTGGCGCCTGGCGTGTCAACGCAGCTTGCTCTCGCTCAAGACGATGCCGGCCACCGCCGGGCGTTGGCGTACCGTGGTCGACGCCTTGTCGGGCACTGGTAGGGTGATACGCCACCGTCGCGTCGTAAGCCATGAAACGTGCGAGCTTCTGCAGCGGGTATGGCGGCATGAAGCCAATCCTGCAATGAGCGCAAGGGCTCACTGACGCACGTTTCTCGCATCGGTGGAGCCAGGCGCGGCACACCGCGCCTCCGTTCCAGCGCGGCATGTGGATTGCACTGGGGGACCATCATTCAATTGCCCGCGCCGGCGTGGGCGTTTTTTGGACGGGGCCTATGAACATCGTCGTGGTCGGTTCAGGTTATGTCGGTCTGGTGACGGGATGCTGCCTCGCCGAGGCCGGCAACAGGGTGGTATGCGTCGATCATGACGAACGCAAGGTCGCCACCCTGAAAGGCGGCAAACTTCCCTTCCACGAGCCGGGCCTTCAGGATATCTTGCGCGCGCAACTCGACACGGGTCGGCTCACGTTTGAGACCCGCATCGCCCGGGCCATGCAGAACGTCGATGTCGTGTTCCTGGCCGTGGGCACGCCCCCGTTGGCGGATGGTAACGCCAACCTCGAAAACCTGTTCCGGGTCGTTCAGGAGCTGGCCGACACCGCGTTCGAAGACTGTGTCGTCGTCATCAAGTCGACCGTGCCTGTGGGCACCGGCGACCGTATCGAACAGCTGCTCAACGATGCGCAGAATCGCCGCCCGGGTGAACCGCGACTACATGTCGTCTCGAATCCCGAATTCCTGGCGGAGGGCCGAGCGGTGCAGGACTTCCGGCATCCCGACCGAATCGTAGTGGGCACCGACGATGCCGAAGCCGCCGCTGTCCTGGCGAAGCTCTATGAACCTTTCGTGACCCACGACCACTGTCTGATGATGATGGACCGGCGCAGCGCGGAACTGGCGAAGTACGCGTGTAATGCCATGCTGGCCGCACGCATCTCCGTGGTGAACGAGCTGGCCGGCATCGCGGGAACGCTGGGCGCCGATGTCGCGCAGATCTGCCGCGTTCTAAAGGGCGATCCTCGGATAGGCAGTCACTACCTGAA
Organism: Alcaligenaceae bacterium; assembly: GCA_029268265.1. Taxonomy (GTDB): domain Bacteria; phylum Pseudomonadota; class Gammaproteobacteria; order Burkholderiales; family Burkholderiaceae_B; genus Yanghanlia. Next base: position 3,971 of record JAJUGH010000146.1, read on the forward strand.
CCCGGGGGTCGGCTATGGCGGGTCCTGCCTTCCCAAAGATCTGAATGCACTGGTCCACGCCGCCCAGGCGGCGGGTGAGCCGGCCGAACTGCTGCGCAGCGTGCAGTCGGTCAACCTGCGGCAGCGGGAGCGGCTACTTGAAGCGATCATCAATCACTTTCATGGGCGCCTGGAAGGCCGGCGCATTGCCGTGTGGGGTCTGTCGTTCAAGCCGGGAACCGATGATGTGCGCGCCGCGCCGAGCCTGACACTGATCACCCGTCTAACGGCGCTGGGCGCAGAAGTTCATGCCTATGACCCGGTCGCCGCCGATTCGGCGCGCGACGCGCTCTCGGAAGCGGGCGTGACACAGTGGCACCCCGAGCATTCGGCCCTGGCCGCGTGTCGCAATGCCGACGCGCTTGTCGTCATGACCGAATGGGACGAGTTCCGCGAAGTGGACTTCGAGCAGCTTGCGGCCTGCATGCCGGGGCGCATGGTGTTCGATGGCCGTGGGCTTTACGACTCCGCCCGGCTACAGAAACATGGCTTTGCACACTTCCACCTGGGCATGAGGCCGGGTCCTTCCCTGGCCGACCCTGCCCCAACGGGCACCGCCCTCCGCGGCGAACGCGATGCCCGCTCGAACGGCCGCTCGTGATCAGCCCTGCTGCCGGCCGGCAAACCACTCGAAGGTTTTGCGCAAGCCTTCATCGAAGGGGATTTGCGGCCGCCACCCCAGGTGGTGTTCCGCCAGCGTGATATCGGGCTGCCGCACGGTGGGGTCATCTGGCGGCAGCGGCTGGAAGACGATTTCGGTGGACCCGGACGCAAGCGTGCGTACTCGCTCGGCGATCTCCAACACGCTGAATTCCCCGGTATTGCCGAGGTTGACCGGACCCCGGAAGCCCTCGGTGCTCTCCATCAATCGCGACAAGCCTTCGATCATGTCGTCCACGTAACACAAGGAGCGCGTCTGGCCGCCGTCGCCGTAAACGGTCAGGGGTTCACCGGCAAGCGCCTGGCAAATGAAGGTGGACACCACTCGCCCATCATCTGATGCCATCCCGGGGCCGTAAGTGTTGAAGATACGAGCAATCTTCACTTCAACGCCACGCACACGGGCATAGTCGGCACTAAGCGTCTCCGCAGCACGCTTGCCCTCGTCGTAACAGGAGCGCAAACCCACCGGATTGACGTTGCCGTGGTATCGCTCGTGTTGAGGATGCTCCCGCGGGTCACCATACACTTCGCTGGTTGACGCCTGCAGGAAGCGCGCACCGCAGCGCTCGGCCAGCTCAAGCAGGTGCATGGCGCCCAGCACGCAGCTACGCCACGTATGGATGGGATCCCGCTGGTAGTGCCGAGGCGACGCAGGACAAGCGAGGTTCCAGATACGGGTCGGCTGCAAGTTCTCAGGCAGCGGGTCGGTGACGTCATGCTCTATGAGCTCAAATCTTGGGTTCGCCAGCAGGGGCTCCACCGCCGCGCGTGAGCCGGTCAGGAAGTTATCGAGACAGATCACGTACTGGCCTTCATCCAGCAGGCGCCGGCATAGATGCGCCCCCAGGAAGCCCGCGCCCCCCGCCACCAAGGCCACTTGCGAGTCATTGCGTTGATTCGACATCTTCCTCCCCAGTCAATTGTTCCAGCAGGTATTCCCGTGCCGCAGCGAGCACTTCCGACACGCTGACACCCAATGCACAGGGGTGGCCAATCGGGCATACCTCATACGCGCATGGCCGGCATGGCAAGGCGGCGTGCAGCACGCAGTGCCTGTCCTTGTCGAGCGGGGCCCAGCGCCGGACGTCGCTGCCTGACGCAATCACGACGCTGGGCGTCCCGACCCCGGCCGCCACGTGCGAGATGCCCGTATCGTTACAGATGAGCAGTCGGGCGAGCTTGACCATGGCGGCCAAGGAGTTCAGATCGGTGGCGCCGCAAAGGTTCACCATCGGCTTAGTGGCCGCACGCTGCACGGCCTGCACCAGTTCAAGTTCGGCCGAGCTGCCGGTCAGGGCAACATGCCAGCCGTCATCGGCCAGAGCCGAAGCTACCGCCGCGAAGCGTTCTACCGGCCAGCGCCGGGAGCGCAAACGCGCGCCGGGGTGGACGATCACCAGCCTTTCCAGCATGAGCCCGGATTCGGCCGCGAGCTCTCGGGCTTGTGCTTCGTCCTCGGGGCCCACCCCCAACTCGTAGCGGTCATCGTGCGCCGGGATCCCGATATATTCCAGAAGTGCCAGATAGCGATGCACCTCGTGCAGATCGTCCGGCCAGGGCATGAGCCGCCCAGGCTCCGCCGCTTGCGCATCCGGCACGAAACCGACCCACTGCGCCGGTTCCATTTTCTGAACGATTGCATTGGATCGCCCGCCGCTTCCGTGCAGCTGGATGGCCACGTCGAAGCGCCGCTTGCGCATCGAATGGTAAAAGCCCGGCAGCGCATGCGTATCGACCTCCTTTTCAGGAAAGGCGTCGTCGCCGGGAAACTCGACCAGTTCGTCCACGAGGTTCGGGAAGAAGCGCAAGACCGGTTTGGCTGCAGCCAGCCCCACCAGCGTAATGTGCGCATGAGGCAACCGGTGTCGCAAGGCTTGCAGCGCCGGCACG
>JAJUGH010000147.1 GCA_029268265.1 Alcaligenaceae bacterium
ACCATCACGAACCTCGGCATCCTGGCCGGCGCGTTGTGGATCTCGACGCGCAAGACACCCGGCGCCAAGCCACTGACGGGCCAACAATGGATTATCGGGCTGCTTGCAGGCTTTCTGCTCGGGTATAGCTCACGTCTGGCTTTCGGCTGCAATGTGGGTGCCATGGTCAGCGGGATTTCCACCGGCAGCCTGCACGGCTGGATTTGGGTCGCGATGGCATTCTGCGGTTCCCTGATCGGTGTACGTTTGCGCCGGCGCTTCAGCTTCTGAGGAGAACAATCATGCAGACACGTAGTGTTTTCCTGGCCCTGTTCTGGGTGGCGCTGATCATTTTCCTGGGATGGGACTGGACGCAGTCCCGCCCCGTCAATCTACGGTTGGAGCCGCCGCTGATCGCAGCTGGATCAGGGCAGGCTCCTTCCGGTGGGCACTGTTCGGCGTTCTAGCCGGGCGTTTACTCGTAGCTGCGCGCGTCGTCGATAACCTTGCCATCGTTCGGCAGAGAGCCCGGCGCCACGCATTCCACGTCGGCGCGCAGCTTCGTGATTTCTCGTACGGAATCGGCCACCTGCTCGGCCAGCGCCGCCGACGCTTCGGCCGTCTCGATACGAAACACCATGGTGTCCTTGCCCGCCGCACCCATCACCACCAGGCGGGCCCGCAGGACATCGGCGTGACGTGCCACGACCTGAGCCACCTGGCCGGGATGCACGAACATGCCCCGCACCTTGGTGGTCTGATCGGCCCGCCCCATCCAGCCACGAATGCGCAGATTGCGCCGGCCGCAGGCGGACTCGCCCGGAAGCACGGCAGACAGGTCTCCGGTGCCGAAACGCAGCAAGGGATAGTCGGGATTCAGCGTGGTCACGACCACCTCACCGACTTCACCCTGCTGTACAGGCTGCCCCGTACCGGGTCGCACGATCTCAAGCAGAATGTCCTCGTTGACCACCAGGCCTTCGCGGGTCGGCGTCTCGTAAGCGATCATGCCCAGGTCAGCGGTGCCGTAGGCCTGATATCCGTCGATGCCTCTTTCGCGGAACCACTGCTGCAGCGATGGCGGGAACGCTTCACCCGAGAACATGGCCCGCTTCAGCGAAGGCAGGGACACGCCGGACTCCTCGGCTTTTTCCAGGATGATGCGTAGAAAGCTCGGGGTACCGGTGTAGCCGGATGGCTGCAGGTCCACCATGGCCTGCAGCTGCTGTTCCGTCTGCCCTACGCCGCCCGGGAATACGGTGCAGCCCAAGGCATGCGCTGCAGTCTCCATCATGGAGCCGGCAGGCGTGAAGTGATACGAGAAGCAGTTGTAAACCAGCTCACCGCGCCGGAACCCCGCGGCATACAGTGCGCGGGCGAAGCCCCAGTAGTCGGCACGGCGGCTTTCCGGCTCGTAGATCGGGCCGGGCGATGCGAACACGCGTGCCGCTTCGCCCCAGCCGACAGCGGAAAATCCACCGAAAACGCGCTCTTGTACGGATGATCCTGCCGCATCGCCGCCGCGTCGCGCCAGCTGTGCCTGCAGCAACTCGCTCTTGCGGACGACCGGGACCTGCGCCAGCGAATCGCGGTCGCGGATATCGGCAGATTCGATGCCCTGCAGCTGTTGCGCAATGGCGGGCGCCCGTTGCCTGGCGCGTTCCAGTGCTTCTGGGAGCCGCGCGAACAGCGCGCGTTCGCGTTCGGCGACGGCGAGCGTTTCGCGCTCCTCGTAGTATGTCGTCATGGTGTCCTTCTCACGCCAGCCAGCGCTTGCGCCGCCGATAGAACTTGGTATCCCGGAAACTCTTGCGCTCGCCGCTCGAGACACCAAGGTAGAACTCCTTGACGTCCTCGTTCTGCGCCAGCTCGGCGGCTTCGCCGTCCATCATCACCCGACCGTTCTCGAGGATGTAGCCGTAATCGGCATAGCGCAATGCGATGTTGGTATTCTGTTCGGCCAGCAGGAAGCTGACCTTTTCCCGCTGGTTGAGGTCACGCACGATCTCAAAGATCTCTTCCACGATCTGCGGCGCGAGCCCCATCGAAGGTTCATCAAGCAGGATCATGTTCGGGTTCGCCATGAGCGCCCGCCCAATGGCGGTCATCTGCTGCTCACCGCCGGAGGTATAGCCGGCCTGGCTCGAGCGGCGCTGCTTGAGCCGCGGAAAATACTGATAGACGCGGTCCAGCGCCGCCTGCATGTCACCGCGGTTCAGGTTGCGGGTATAGGCACCCGTCAGCAGATTCTCCTCAACGGTCAGGTGAGCGAAACAATGCCGCCCCTCCATGACCTGAACCACGCCGCGCTTGACGAGATCGGCCGGGGTCATCCGGTCGATGCGCTCACCGCGGTAATCGATCGAGCCTTTCGTGACGTCGCCACGCTCGGCCCTCAAGAGGTTGGACACCGCACGCAGGGTCGTTGTCTTGCCGGCACCATTGGCGCCCAGCAGCGCCACGATGCGTCCTTCGGGCACGGTCAGCGACACGCCCTTCAGCACGAGGATCACGTGGTTGTAGATCACTTCGATCCCGTTCACGTTCAGCAGTATGTTGTCTGACTGCGGAGTCTCGACATTGGTATTCATGGATTGCACCCACTTTGTCGGGGGGCGCGGGCATGGCGCCCGCGGTCCCTTCCCGTTACGTCCGTTGACGCCACGGCTCTTGCCGCGGCGTTTCCGGCATCAGCTTTCCTTGGAGCAGTCGCGCGGCTCGATCTTCTTCTCGGAGGCGTAGCGCGCACCGAACTCCTTCACGAGCGGATCGACGAACTCACGGTTCGACTGGTACCAGTCGGAGACGATCTCGAACTTGCTGCCATCCCACTGGATGATGCGTGCCCAGTCGTCGCCCATGTGGTCTTCGCAGCTGGTCTTGACGGGCCGCAGGATCTTGGCGAACCCAAGTTCTTCCAGGCGCTCCTGCGTGAGGTTCAGGTTTTCGAAGCCCCAGCGCACCTGCTCGGGCGTCATGTGCTTGCCCTTGCCGTATTTCTCTTGCGCCGTGCGGATCGCCTCGACCTGCAGCATCGAGATGATCATGCCGCGGGTGTGGGCGATGGAACCCACGGTTGCGCCGTTGGGGCTGGTGCCTTCACCCTTGTCATAGACGTATTGCTTCAGGTCTTCGTGAACGCGGCCCTCGTCGGCACTGTTGTGGATCGTGATACCCCGATAGCCCTTGGCCGTGGCGCCCAGATCCTGGACGTCCGTCTCAGATGCCGCCCACCAGATGCCGTACATTTTGTCGCGGGAGTACCCCACGGCCTGAGCTTCACGAATGGCAGTTGGCGTCATGATGCCCGCGCTCCACAAGAGCACATAATCCGGACGGCGCTGGCGGATCTGCAACCACGTGGATTTCTGCTCCACGCCGGGTGCCGTGACGGGATAGAGCTGCAGTTCGAACCCATTCGCCTTGGAACGCGATTGCAGCAGCGGGATCGGCTCCTTGCCATAGGGCGAGTCGTGGTAGACCAACGCGATCTTCTTGCCCTTGAGCTTGTCTTCGCCGCCTTCGCGCTTGGCGATATCCTGGATCATTACGTCGGCGGCGGTCCAGTAGTTACCCAGCAGTGGGAAGTTCCACTTGAACACGGTGCCGTCAGCCGATTGCGAGAGGCCATAACCGACGGTTTCGATGGACACGCCGTCGACCATCGCGCGGTCGGACACGGCGAAGGTGATGCCGGTGGACTGCGTATCAAACCCCGAGGCGCCGCCACGGGCGTTCTTCAGACGCTCATAGCACTCCACGCCGCGGTCGGTGGCGTAGGCCGTCTCGCATTCCTCGAACACGATACGGACACCGTTGACTCCGCCGTCGCGTGCGTTGACCAGCTTCAGATAGTCTTGCTTGCCGTCAGCCCATGGGATACCCAGGGGTGCGAAAGATCCCGTGCGGTAGGTAAGCAGGGGTACGAATTGCTCTTCGGCTGCCAGCACCGTGCCCGAAGTTCCCGCCATGGCGGCGGAAACCGTGGCCAGGGCCGCGACCAGTTTCAAAGTACGCTTCATCTCCAAGTCCTCCTGGTGTCTATGCACCGTTTGTTGTGGCGTCGACCGGCCGGCCGACGCCGCATTGCCATGACCCCCGCCCTCAGTGCGGGAACGGCCAGATCCGCATCTTTTCCTTACCTATGCTCCATAGCCGAGCCAGGCCGTGCGGTTCCACGATCAAAAAGAACACGATCAACGCGCCGAACACCATGTGTTCGATGTGCGAAGCAGTATCGACCGCCAGCGAGAGGCCGAGCATATGGGGGATATTCGTGAGCAGCACCGGCAGCAGCACCATGAAGGCCGCACCGAAGAAGCTGCCTACGATGGAGCCCAGGCCGCCGATGATGACGATGAACAGAAGCTGTAGCGAGCGATTCAGGTCGAATGCCAGTGGCTCCCAGGAGCCTAGATGGATGTAGGCCCATAGCGCGCCGGCCACCCCGATGATGAAGGAGCTGACCGCAAAGGCGGTGAGCTTGGCATAGACCGGACGAATGCCGATCACCGCGGCCGCCACGTCCATATCGCGTATGGCCATCCATTGCCTCCCGATGGCGCCCCGCACGAGGTTCTTGGCCAATACCGCAAATACCACGACGAAGCACAGCACGAAGACATAGCGCTGAGCGGGCGTCTGCACAGGTAGGCCGAAGAAGTCGAGCGCGGGCACGGAAACGTTGCCCGACGAGGAATAGTTGGTGAAGTACGGGATGCGCAGAAAGGCCCAATCGACGAAGAACTGTGCCGCCAGGGTTGTGACCGCCAGATAAAGACCGCGTATCCGCAGACTGGGAATGCCGAACACGACCCCGACCAGTGTGGCGAGCACCCCGCCCAACAGAATCTGGAACAGGAGTGGAAGCTCCGGAATGCGTACCCCGAAGTTCCAGGCCGCATAGGCACCCACGGCCATGAAGGCGCCCGATCCAATTGATATCTGCCCGCAATACCCCACCAGGATGTTCAGCCCGATGGCGGCCAGCGACAGGATCAGAAAGGGAATCAGGATGGCTTGCAGCAGGTAGTTCGTGGCCACGAACGGCACCACGAGAAAGGCGATGGCCACCAGCCCCAGAATGAAGACGCGGTCCTGACGTATGGGAAAGATCTGCTGATCGGCCCGGTATGAACTCTTGAACTGACCATTCTCACGATAATACATAGTAGATACCTGTTCCTAGAGTGCCTTACACGCGGTCGATGATCTTTTCGCCGAAAAGACCTTGCGGGCGGAAGAGCAGGAATACGAGCGCCAGCACGTAGGCGAACCAGATCTCGATGCCGCCCCCGACGAAGGGGCCCAGATAGACTTCGGAGAGCTTTTCGCCGACCCCGATGATCAACCCACCGATGATGGCGCCCGGCACCGAGGTGAGGCCGCCCAGGATCACCACGGGCAGCGCGCGCAACGCCGCCGTGGACAGCGTGAACTGCACCCCGTACTTCGAGCCCCAGACAATGCCGGCCACCAGAGCCACCAGACCGGCCACCGTCCAGACCACGACCCAGATGCGGTTCAGCGGAATGCCGATCGACTGTGCGGCCTGGTGATCATCGGCCACCGCACGCAGCGCCCGGCCCACCGAGGTGTACTGGAAGAAGAAGGCCAGTGCGGCGACCAGAATTGCGGCCACCACGGCCGCCGTCAGGTCTTCCAGACTCACGAGCACTCCGCCTTCGAACACCGATTCGAACAGGAACACCGGGTCCTTGGGCATGCCCACGTCGATGGAGTACACGCTGCTGCCGAAGAGGGTCTGGCCGATGCCGTCGAGGAAGTAGCTGATGCCGATCGTCGCCATGAGCAGGGTCGTGCCCTCCTGATTCACCAGAAAGCGCAACACATAGCGCTCAATGACCACGGCGATGAGCCACATGAAAAGCGCCGCGACGATGAAGGCGAGCAGATTGCCCAGGAACTTGCTCTCGATGCCAAGCCAGCCGGGAATCCATTCGGACAGACGGGCCATGGCCAACGCCGCCACCAGCACCATGGCGCCCTGCGCAAAATTGAAGACGCCTGATGCCTTGAAGATGAGCACGAAGCCAAGCGCCACCAGTGCGTACAGCATGCCGGACATCAGGCCGCCGATTATCGTTTCAACAAGAAAACCCATTTCGTCGTCCTCAATCGCTGGCGCCAAGGTAGGCACGTATCACTTCGGGGTTGCTGCGGACCTGGTCGGGCGTGCCGTCGCCGATCTTCTTGCCGTAGTCGAGCACCACGACGCGATCGGAAATGTCCATCACCACACCCATGTCGTGCTCGATAAGCACGATGGTGGTGCCGTACTCGTCGTTGACATCGAGGATGAAGCGACTCATGTCCTGCTTTTCCTCGATGTTCATGCCGGCCATGGGTTCGTCCAGCAGCAGGATGCGAGGCTCCATGGCTAGGGCCCGGCCCAGGTCGACGCGCTTTTGCAGGCCATAGGGCAGGCGGCCCACCGGCACTTTCCGATACGCCTG
>JAJUGH010000148.1 GCA_029268265.1 Alcaligenaceae bacterium
CGTTGCAGCCGCTGGATTTTGAATCTCTCTAGGCCATGCCGATCGCGCATGCCCTGGTGGTCCATTCCATTCAGCTGCTTGCTCGCGCCATTGGCAGTCAGGGTATGGTGGGCGGGCAGGCCATCGATTGTGAAAGTGTGGGGCAGGTGCTGGCGCAGGCGGATCTGCGGCAAATGCACCGCATGAAGACCGGCGCCCTCCTTGAGGCCTCGGTGCTCCTGGGTGGTATCGCCGCCGGTGCCAGTTCCAGCACCCGTGAGGGGCTGGAGCGCTATGCGGCCGCGGTGGGCCTGGCCTTCCAGGTGGCGGACGACATCCTGGATGTGACGGGCGACACGGCGGTGCTGGGCAAGACTGCCGGCAAAGACGTCATGGAAAACAAACCTACCTACGTGTCGACCCTGGGGCTCGATGGATCGCGGCGCCTGCTACAGGATTTGCGTGACGAAGCATGTACTGCGCTTCTTCCGCTGGGCCCTGCCGCATGCAGGCTCGCAGGGCTTGCAGACTTCATCGTGGGCCGTGATCGTTAACTTTGTTACGGTTCGCTCTGTTGCGTTGTTTCAGTACGAATACAATGCCAGTTGAACATAGACAACTATCGCAATGAGCAACGTCAGTCTCGAAAAGATCAATTCGCCCGCAGATTTGCGTCGGCTGGATCGCCGTGAGCTCCAGGAGCTGGCAGACCAGCTGCGCCAATTCGTTCTGGAATCCGTATCCCGGACGGGTGGCCATCTGTCCTCGAATCTCGGCACGGTCGAGCTCACGATTGCGCTTCACCACGTTTTCAACACGCCGGATGATCGCATCGTTTGGGACGTTGGCCATCAGTCGTATCCACACAAGATACTGACGGGGCGGCGCGAAGCCATGGCGCGTCTGCGCCAGGCTGGCGGCATTTCGGGTTTCCCCAAGCGCAGCGAGTCAGAGTACGACGCGTTCGGTACTGCGCACTCGTCCACATCGATCTCGGCCATATTGGGCATGGCCGTGGCATCGCGCAATACCGGGCACACCGAGCGCCGCCACATTGCGGTGATCGGTGACGGGGCGATGACCGCCGGCATGGCCTTCGAAGCACTCAACAATGCGGGTGTGACGCCGGGCGTCAATATGCTGGTGATCCTGAACGACAACGATATGTCGATCTCGCCGCCAGTGGGCGCGCTGAACCGTTACCTGGCCCGCCTGCTGTCCGGAGGCTTCTACGCGGCGGCCAAGAACGTCGGCAAGGCGGTACTGCAGCGGGTCCCGCCCGTACTCGAGCTGGCGCGTCGCGTGGAGGGGCATGCGAAGGGGCTGATGTCTCCCGCCACGCTATTTGAGGAACTGGGTTTCAATTATGTCGGCCCCATCGACGGCCACGATCTTGAGTCACTGATACCGACGCTCGAAAACCTGCGCGAACTCGGCGGTCTGCAGTTCCTGCACGTCGTCACTCGCAAGGGCCAGGGCTACAAACTGGCCGAGGCGGATCCGGTGCTCTACCACGGGCCCGGCAAATTCGACCCGAGCGTCGACATCCAGGCACCCAAGACCAAACCGCGGCTGACCTTTACGCAGGTGTTCGGGCAGTGGCTTTGCGATATGGCGCAGAGCGATACACGCTTGTTCGGCATCACGCCCGCCATGCGCGAAGGCAGCGGGCTGGTCGAGTTTGAACGTCGCTTTCCGAACCGGTATTTCGACGTGGGTATCGCGGAGCAGCATGCGCTGACCTTTGCCGCCGGCCTGGCTTGCGAAGGGCAGAAGCCGGTGGTGGCCATCTATTCCACCTTCCTGCAAAGGGCGTATGACCAACTGATTCATGACGTCGCGCTCCAGAATCTCGACGTCACGCTGGCGCTCGACCGTGCCGGTATTGTGGGCGCTGATGGTGCGACTCACGCCGGTAACTACGACATTGCCTATTTGCGCTGTGTGCCGAATATGGTGGTCGCCACGCCGTCAGACGAAAACGAAGCGCGCTTGCTGCTTTCCACCTGTTTCCAGCATCCCGGCCCAGCCGCCGTGCGCTATCCGCGCGGGGCCGGCTGTGGCGCCGAAGTCTCTTTAGCGCTCGATACCGTGCCCGTTGGCAAGGGAGTCGTGCGCAAACAGGGGCAGGGCATTGCCATCCTGGCCTTTGGCACTCTCCTGCCGGCGGCGCTGCAGGCCGCCGAAGAGCTTGGTGCCACCGTGGTGGACATGCGCTTCGTTAAACCGCTCGATGAAACGCTGGTGCTCGAGCTGGCCGGGAACCACGAGGCCTTTGTCACCATCGAAGAAGGGGCGATCATGGGAGGAGCGGGCAGCGCGGTGCTGGAATGCCTTGCCAAGCATGCTCTTACCTTGCCCGTATTGCAGTTGGGTCTGCCGGATCGCTATATCGATCATGGTGATCAGGCAGTCATTCTCAGCGAGCTGGGCCTCGACGCACCCGGCATCGTCGCCGCCGTGCGGGCCCGCTGGGGAAAAAGGTTCGGCGAGGAAAAGATCGTGCGTCTGGCTACGCCGAGCCGCTGAATTGATAGAGAACCGGAATGAATGTTTTGACTGATCCTGTCGTGGCGATGCCCGACGTGCAAAGCAGTGTGGACACGCGTCACATTGCGATTGAACGCGTCGGGGTGCGCGGCGTCAGGCATCCCATGCTCATCGCTGGGGCGGAAGTGCTCCCGACGGTGGCCGATTGGGAACTCACCGTGGCATTGCCCGCTCATGAAAAGGGTACGCACATGTCGCGGTTCGTGGCCTTGCTGGAAGCGAATCGGCGCACGCCCATGACGCCCGCGCTGTTCCGCGGCATGGCTCACGACATGCTCGAGCTGCTGGCGGCCGAGCGTGGCGACATCACGGCGCGCTTTCCTTACTTCGTGAACAAGGTCGCGCCGGTGTCGCAGGTCGCAAGTCTGATGGACTACGAAGTGACCTGGAAATGCGTGGCGGCCCGCGCCAACGGCACCGCGCCCGCGAGCAGCGAATTTGAGCTTACGGTTCTGGTGCCGGTCACCAGCCTGTGCCCGTGTTCCAAGGCCATTTCCGAATACGGTGCCCACAATCAGCGCTCGCATGTGACGGTGACGGCCTCGTTTGACGAATCGGCCGCCATCGACATCGACGCGCTCATCCGGGGTATCGAAGCACAGGCATCTTGCGAACTTTGGGGCCTGCTCAAGCGGGGCGACGAAAAGTTCGTGACCGAGCGTGCCTATGAAAACCCGAAGTTCGTGGAGGATCTGGTGCGCGACGTGGCCCGCATGCTGCGCGAGGTTCCCGGCCTGCTGCGCTACCGCGTGGAAGCCGAGAACTTCGAGTCGATTCACAACCATTCGGCGTATGCCGTGGTGACCGGCTGATTGCGGTAGCGTGCAATCGGGATCGGCGCTTTCGCCACTCCGATCTTTCATGCTAGAATTTCCTGTTTCTTTGCTCGACTCGAGGGCCGTTTTCTCGGCTTTAAGAGCGGGCTGAATCCGTGACACCGCCTTGCATGGGGGTGCCGCGGGAATCATCCACAAGGAGTCTTCACCCATGCGCCACTACGAAGTAGTGTTCATCGTGCATCCCGATCAAAGCGAGCAAGTGCCTGCAATGATCGAGCGCTATTCCGCCCAGATCACGGGCGGCGACGGTGTCATCCACCGTGTCGAGGACTGGGGCCGCCGTCAACTGGCATACCCGATCCAGAAACTGGTCAAGGCGCACTATGTGTGCATGAACATCGAATGCGGCCAGGCCGTTCTCGATGAGCTCGAGCACGCATTCCGCTACAACGACGCCATTCTGCGTCACCTGACCATCAAGACCAAGAAGGCCCCCAGCGGCGCTTCGGTCATGATGAAGTCGGTGGAGCGCGAAGAAGCTCGCAAGGCCAGCACGGAAACGGCTGCACCCCAATCGGAATAAGCAGGTCATCGGGCTGCCTGACGTGAATCGGATGTTGCTGACGGCCACGGTCGTCGAGTCCCGTCCCCTCAGGTATACCCCCGCCGGCGTTCCGGCGCTCGAGCTTGTGCTTGAGCACGAATCGCAGGTACAGGAAGCAGGCCAGGCGCGCCGTGTGAATTTTCAGACACAGGCCATCGCCTTGGGAGACGTCGCTCACATGCTGGTCGACGTTCCTCTCGGTGCCACGCTCGAGATCGAAGGTTTTCTCGCAGCATCGCGCCAGGGGTCCAGCAGGCTCGTCCTGCACATCCAGAAGGCCCGATCCTCGTACCCCGGCAGTGGCAGCGCCACCGTGTAGCAGTCCGCGACCTTACCAACCAGACGCTCGGGCCCAGCCCGATGCACGTAGAAACATACCGGGCGCGTCCCGGAACCCAAGAGGCACATCATGGCTTTCTTCAGAAAGAACAAGGAAAAGCGCAAGTTTTCCCAACAGAATCCGCTGTTCAAGCGCCGCAAGTTCTGCCGCTTCACGGCAGCCGGCGTGGAAGAGATCGACTACAAGGATCTCGACACCCTGCGTGATTTCATACAGGAGAACGGCAAGATCATCCCGGCTCGCCTGACCGGAACCAAGGCACACTATCAGCGCCAGCTGGACAGCGCCATCAAGCGCGCCCGCTTCCTGGCCTTGCTGCCTTACACCGACAACCACAACTGATCCGGGGCACACAGTCATGCAAGTCATTCTGCTCGAAAAAGTCGCTAACCTGGGCAACCTTGGCGACGTCGTGCGTGTGCGCGACGGCTATGCCCGCAACTACCTGATCCCTCAGAAGATCGCCCGCCGCGCCACCGATTCCGCACTGAAGGAATTCGAAGCGCGTCGCGCCGAGCTCGAGAAGGTACAGGCCGAGAAGCTCTCCGCTGCGCAATCGATCGGCGAAAAGCTCAACGGTTACACGCTGGTCATGCTGGAAAAAGCCGGCGTCGACGGCCGTCTGTTCGGCTCGGTCACCAGCATGGACATCGCTGCCGCCCTGGCCAAGGCCGGTTTCGATACCATCACGAAGACGCAAATCCGTCTGCCCGAAGGCACCCTGAAGGCGGTTGGTGAGCATCCCGTGACGCTGGTTCTGCACCCTGACGTCGTGGTCGACATCACGGTCGTCGTGCAAGGCGAAATCGCCTGATCGGAAGCCTTACCCACGTGGTACATTCCCCTTACTAGGGTGGCCACGAGCATCACTAGAAAGCCGGTGGACACCGGCTTTCTTTTTTTTTCAGGGCCTGTAGCGGCCGCCAGGAGTCTCCGTTGGACAACGCCATCATGCAAAGTGACCCGCAGCTGGATTATCTTCGGGTCCCTCCCCATTCCATCGAGGCCGAGCAATCGGTGCTAGGCGGACTGTTGCTCGATAACGCCGCGTTCGACCGTGTGAGCGATGTTCTGGTGGAAGACGACTTCTACCGCTATGACCATCGGCTGATCTGGCAGCACATTGCGAAACTGATCAACCTTTCGCGGCCGGCTGACGTGGTCACCGTGCACGAGTCGCTCGCCACCAGCGGCAAGGCCGAGGAAGTGGGCGGCCTGCCTTACCTGAATGCGCTGGCACACAACACGCCGTCCGCTGCAAACATCCGCCGTTATGCCGAGATCGTGCGCGAGCGCTCCACGCTGCGCAAGCTGGTCACCATTGCCGATGAAATCTCGGCCGCCGCCTTCAACCCTCAGGGCAAGGAAGCACGCCAACTGTTGGACGAAGCCGAATCCAAGGTATTCCAGATTGCGCAGGAAGGCGCCAAGGGCACCACGGGCTTCCAGGAGATCCAGCCGCTGCTGGCGCAAGTGGTGGAACGCATCGATGAGCTCTACCACCGCGAAGGCGATTCAGACGTCACCGGCGTGCCTACAGGTTTTGCCGATCTCGACCGCATGACCTCGGGTCTGCAAGCCGGCGACCAGATCATCGTTGCGGGCCGCCCCTCGATGGGCAAGACCTCCTTCTCCATGAATATCGGCGAATACGTCGCCATCGAGCAAGGCCTGCCCGTCGCCGTGTTCTCCATGGAAATGGGTGCGGTCCAGCTTGCCATGCGGATGGTCGGATCGGTTGGTTTGCTCGATCAGCACCGCATGCGTACCGGCAAGCTCACCGCCGAGGATTGGCCGCGCCTGACCCACGCCGTCCAGCGTGTGCAGGAAGCGCAAATCTATATCGATGAAACCCCGGCGCTGTCCCCCAACGAGGTGCGTGCCCGTGCACGCCGCCTGGCGCGCCAGTGCGGGCAACTGGGTCTGATCATCATCGACTACCTGCAGCTCATGTCCGGCAGTGGTGGCGGAGAAAACCGGGCCACCGAGATTTCCGAAATCAGCCGCTCGCTCAAAGCTCTGGCAAAGGAATTGAACTGCCCGCTCATTGCGTTGTCGCAGCTGAACCGCAGTCTGGAGCAGCGCCCCAACAAGCGGCCCGTGATGAGCGACCTGCGTGAATCAGGCGCCATCGAGC
>JAJUGH010000149.1 GCA_029268265.1 Alcaligenaceae bacterium
ACGTCACCACCACCGAATACGTGGACGGCAAGCCCCGGAAGGTGAAGGAGCCGTTCCGCGCCTATGGCTCGTATGAAGAGGCCTTTGCTGATTACGCGAAGCTGGTGGGCAATAGCAAGCGCTACGCGGATGTGGTGGGTGCGCCCAGTGCGGAAGTTGCGGCCCGAAGAATCCAGAAGGCCGGCTACGCAACGGACCCGGCCTACGCCGACAAGCTGATTTCCATCATGTCTTACTTCGATACCGGCAGGAAGATGCGCGGCTGACGCGCGCTAAATTTTTGCGTGCTACTGCCGTAAACCTGATGTATCTCCTGGTATTCGGGCGGCCCGCGCCACCCGCTTCAAAAGCGAAAACGTAATGAATCTTGCGAAATTGGGTCTCGGCGCATTGAACGCCGCGCAGTACAAACTACAGACGTCTGCGCACAACATCAACAACGCAGCGGTCGAAGGCTACAACCGGCAGACCGTTCTGACTCAATCCGCAGGGGCGCAAGCCAAAGGCGGCGGTTACGTCGGCCGCGGGGTGGAGACCGTTACGGTCAGCCGCTCCTACGACAACTTCCTGTTCAAGCAACTGGTTGCCGCACGCGGTCATGGCGAAAGCCTGGCCACTTATGGCAACGAAATCAGCCAGCTCGATAGCCTCTTCGCCGATCGCACGGTGGGCGTTTCGCCGGCTCTGGAGAATTTCTTCAAGAGCGTGAACGCCGTGGCTTCGTCGCCGGCCGACCCCGCTGCGCGCGAGGAAATGCTGGGCCAGGCGAACAACCTGGCCACGCAGCTGCGCGAAGCCAATGAGTACATGGACCGGCAGCGGGGCAACGTCAATACGCAGGTGAGCACGCTCGTCCATCAGATCAATAGCTACGTCGAACGCATCCATGATGCGAACGTGCAGATCACCAAGGCGCGCGCCAGCGCCACCCGCCATGAGCCCAACGACCTGCTGGATCAGCGCGACCAACTCGTGGCGGAAATGAATGAGCTGGTGGGCGTTACGGTTTACGAGCAGGACGGCAACTTCAATCTCGCCATCGGCAACGGCCAGATCGTGCTGGGCGGCGACACCGTCTACCCGCTGCGCGCACAGCCTGCCGCCGATGATCCCCAGCGCACTGTCATTGCCTTCACGGCCAAAGACGCGTCCGGCGGCATTGTCGGTGTCGAGCTGGACGAAGACTACATCCGCGGCGGGCAGCTCGGTGGCTTGATCCAATACCGTCAGGAAGTGCTTGACGACGTACAGAACAACCTCGGTCGCGTGGCCATCGGCCTGAGCGCCGCCTTCAATGAAGTGCACGGCAAGGGTTTCGATCTGCATGGTAATGCGGGTGGAGACTTCTTCTCGGTCGGTGCGCCGCGTGTGGTCCCCGGCGAGCACAACCGCGGATCCGGAAATGTCCGCGCCAGCGTCGATAACGCTTCACACCTGACCGCAGCCGACTACCGTGTCACGGTGAACGCGTCGAACCAGTACGTGGTGACAAACACCACGACCGGCCAGCGCTTTGATCCGATCGCGGCCGGAGATTCGCAGGTGATCGAAGGCGTCCGGTTCGACTTCACCGACGAATCCGGCGCCGCCGGCGTGCCGCAAAGCGGCGATACCTGGCTCGTGCAGCCGACTCGCAACGCAGCGGCCACCATCAAGGTAGAAGTGACTGACCCGGCCAAGATTGCGGCAGCGGGGGCAGGTACCGGTGAGTCCAACGGCGACATCGCCTTGCAGCTGGCCCAGCTTCAGTACCAGAAGACCTTGGGCGGCTCGGCAGGGGCAGATAACAACGCCTCGATGAGCATCACCGAAGCGTTCTCGCAGATCGTGAACCGTGTCGGTGTCATGAGCCAGCAGAACAAGACGGCCGGCAAGGCGCAGGAAGCCCTGATTCAGCAGACGTATGGTGCCCACCAGCAGGTCTCGGGTGTGAATCTGAACGAGGAATACGTCAACCTGGAGCAATACATGGAACAGTTCCGTGCCGCGTCCAGGCTCATCGACGTCAGCAGCAATCTGTTCGACACGCTCCTCAACATGCGTTGAGCCACGTGATCCAACGAGACAGCCAGGAATAGCATCATGCGTATCAGCTCCAACCTCTTCTTCAAGACCGGCCTGAACTCCATCAATGCCCAGCAGGCCGACCTCGTTCATCTGTACAAGCAGGTGGGCAGCGGCAAGCGCATGGTCACGCCTTCCGATGATCCGCTTGCTGCGGCACAGGCCATCAACGTCAGCCAGACACTCGCGATGACGGAGCGCTACGCCGCCAATCGTCAGGTCGCCATGCAGAGTCTGGGCATGCAGGAAAACGTGCTGTCCAACGTGACGCTGCAACTGCAAGACATCAAGACGCGCCTGGTGGAAGTGGGCAACGGTTCGCTTTCGGATGTGGACCGCGCTGCGCTCGCAGAAGTGCTCCAGGGTTCCCGTGACGCCTTGCTGAACCTGGCCAACAGTACCGACGGCAACGGCCAGTACATGTTCTCGGGTTCGCGCGGGAATCGCGCGGCGTTCTCGGAAAACGGCACTTATATCGGCGACAGCAGTCATCGTCTGGTCCAGGTGGACCAAACCCGCCGCATGGCGGGCGTGGACCTCGGCAGCGACATATTCAACCGTGCGGCACCGGGCGCCACTGGCTTCGTGATGACACCGGGTGCTGCCAACGGCGGAACCGGTGCTTTCGGTAACGTGGTCGTGACTGACCCGCAGGGGACGGCGGCCGGCAAGAAGGTGGAGATCGCCTTCACGAGCGACACCGACTACACGGTGACTGTTGATGGTGTCGCTGTCCCCGGCCCACATGTCTATACCAACCCTGGGAAACTGCTGGAAGGCCTTGGCCTGGGTGTGGAAGTGGCCTTTAGCGGTACACCCGTAGCGAACGATACCTTCACGCTGACGCCGCTCAGCTCCAGCTACAGCATCGCCGGCGACAGCACCATGGCGGTCGCGAATGTCACCGGATTTACCTCCACGCAGGCAGTGAGCGTCGAATACGACGGCACGGCATACACTGCGCGTGCCGCGGACGGTACCCCACTGAACGTCGCCGTCACGGCATCCCCCGATGGGCGCCCAGAGCTTGTCATCGACGATGGTACGAACCAGGTGGGCACCATCGCGCTGTATGGCGAGCCCACCGCCGGCTCATTCGTCACCATCGAGCCCGGCAGCGGTTCCGTCAGCCGTGACGATCTGAATGTCTTTGCCGCGCTGGATGAAGTGATTGCCGTGCTGAAGTCGCCCGCTTCCGACGCCGTGGCCTCGACCAAGTTCCGGAATGCGTTGAACTCGGCCATGCAACGCGTGGACGTTACCTACGACAACGTGCTCTCGGTACGCGCATCCGCCGGCACGCGCATGAACGAACTTGACGCCCTGAGCGCCAATGGCAGTTCGCGCATCCTGGAATACAAGGGCCAGCTGTCGCAGCTGGAAGATGTGGATTACCACACGGCCATCACGCAACTTACGCTGCGCACCACCGCACTTGAAGCGGCCGCGATGGCCTTCCAGAAGATCCAGAACACCAGCCTGTTCAACATCAACGCCCGCGGGTAAGCCTAACGTCTATAAAGGGCCCGTCAAGGGCTCTTTTTCAGACTATTTAACTTTTAGATATATTCTGTATACTGTCGGTTGCATTATGCAATACAGACATGCTGGCAAGAAAGCATGCAGTGATTGCACATAGTGTTTTTTGAGGAGGGGTCCGCTGCGGTGGCGCCATACTTGTCATGCAAGGGTCTGTCCTCCACACGGATTTGTGAGCGAACTTGATGTCTTTTCCCCAAGCGTCCCGGCTGTTGCGCAGCGTCATGGCAGTGGCAGTCGCAGCCATCCTCGCTGCATGCAGCACTACGGGGAAGCCGTTCGACACCACAGATCTGCGGTTTCTGGTACCGGGCGAAACCACCTTGCAGGAAGCGCGCCAGCTGCTGCAGGGAGACCCCGTCAATATTTATCGCCAGAATGATGGCTCGGCCATCGCCCGGTGGGCGCACACGTCCACGGTGCTCACTGACGCCATCTATGTCAACCGGGAAATCTGGCTGGCTTTCGACGCTTACGGTCGGTTCGAGCGCATCGTAAAGAGCAACAACGTCGGGCACGCCAACCTTTACCATGACGGCCGTCGCGTCGATATCCCGCCGCCGGCGGCGTCATATCCGGCAAACCCCGCAGCACTGCACGGACAGCATGTTCCTGCAGCGGTGCCCGCTGCGGTGTCTTCATATTCCGCACCGGCTGTGCCGGCCGAACCAAGCCCCTTTTCGCGTAGTACCGTCGCTTACCCGATCGGGAAGTGACTGCAGCGTTTGTCATACCAACATCAGGGTTCAACATGTCAGATCACGCCTTGCACTCGTCCGAAATGGACGCAACACGAAGTCTCCCGAAAAGCGCCAAAGGCAAGAAGGCGAAGACCAAAGTCAGGCAGAAGTTCCGCCTGGCCGATGTGAAGGTCGGCTCGCTGCTGATGTGGGTTCTGGCCCTGTTCATGGTGCTGCTGTTGGCCGTGGGCGGCCTGGGCGGATTCTTCCTGTGGCAGAACACGGAAACCATGCGCGAGCTGCAGAAGCAGGACCATCGCTCTCAACTTGCCAGCCGTATCGGCTCCGACATGATGGCAGCCCGCGTGAGCCTGATGGCTGCGGCCCGTTATTCCCAGGAAGCGGCGGAAAGCAACAATGCTCAGTTGCGTGATCGTGCCCGTGGCGCATTGGCGGAAGCCCAGCAAAAGCTTGAAGTCATTCGCGGCAACTTCGCGGAATTCCGCAAAACCATGCCGGAAATGGGCGATGAGCGCCGCGAAGCCACCCGCATCGTGGGCGCCTACCAGCCTTACATCGACGACAGCGTCGATCCCATGGTGCAGGCCCTGCAGAGCAACGACTACATCACGTTCTACTTCGTGAATAACGAATTTGGCGTGGCACGTGCCGAGACCTTCCAGAAGGCGGTCGACGACTTCAACGCCAAGCAGGATGAAATCCGCCAGGCGTTCTTCCAGGGAGCCGAGGCCGCGCTGCATCGCGCCTGGGGTGCCATGGGAATCGCCGTGCTCATCGGCGTGCTGCTCATGGTCATCATGCGCGTCGTGTTCGGCCGTGCCGTCGTTCGCCCGCTGGTGCAGGCCGGAAAGCATTTCGACCGCATCGCCAATGGCGACCTCACCAACCGTGTCGACGTGAACTCCCGTAATGAAATCGGCGTGCTGTATGCCGCCTTGCGCCGCATGCAGGATAGCCTTACGCGTACCGTCAGTGTGGTGCGCCAGGGTGTCGAAGAAATCAATATGGGTTCGCGTGAAATCTACGCAGGCAATACCGACCTGAGCAGTCGCACCGAGCAACAGGCCGCGGCGCTGCAAGAGACGGCTGCCAGCATGGAAGAACTGGCCAGCACCGTGCGCCAGAACACCGATAACGCGATCGAGGCCGACCGTCTGGCCAAGGGTGCGTCTTCCGTGGCCGCTCGTGGCGGCGATGCCGTGACTGCGGTCGTCAACACCATGACCGAGATTTCCGACAGCTCCCGTCAGATGGCGGACATCGTCGGCGTGATTGACGGCATTGCCTTCCAGACGAACATCCTGGCGCTGAATGCGGCCGTTGAAGCGGCTCGCGCAGGCGAGCAGGGCAAGGGCTTTGCAGTGGTGGCGGGTGAAGTTCGCTCGCTGGCTCAGCGTAGCGCCCAGGCCGCCAAGGAAATCAAGCAGCTCATCGACGAATCGCTCGCCAAGGTGGATGCCGGCGCGCGCCAGGCCCGTCAGGCCGGCGATGTGATGCAGGAAGTCGTGGGTTCGGTGGAAGGCGTCACCACCATCATGGGCGAAATTTCCTCTGCTTCGCATGAACAGTCTGACGGTATCGAACAGGTGAACCGTGCGGTGGCCGAAATGGACGGCGTGACGCAACAGAACGCTGCGCTGGTCGAAGAAGCCGCTGCCGCAGCCGGTTCCTTGCAGGAACAGGCTGCCCGCCTGGCCGAAGCCGTGGCCGTGTTCAAGATCCACGCAACCGACGTGATCGATGCTCAGCCGGATCCGCTCGCAGTGTCGCGGCGTCCGAGCATGGCGCTGCAGGCCAGCTGATCGAACGCCGCCGGTCCCCGAAACGGGACCGCATACAAAAACTCCGGCCTCGGCCGGAGTTTTTTCGTTCTGGCCTCCTACGGACGCCGGCCGGGGATCGCCTGGATCAGGCTGCGCGTATATGGATGCTGGGGCGAGCGCCAGATTTCCTCGTGTCCGCCTGATTCCACGATCTTTCCCTTATTCATCACCATGACCCGGTCGGCGATATAGCGGACCACCGCCAGGTCATGCGAGATGAATAGATAGGACAGG
>JAJUGH010000150.1 GCA_029268265.1 Alcaligenaceae bacterium
AAAGTCTGCAGCATGCGTTGTGCGCAATCCAGCGGCGACGTTTGCGCGCCATCCTGTTGGGACGGCTTGTCGTGGGTATGGGTATTCACGGTAATGATTCGCCCTTCCGATCAGGAAATTGCGTAAAGTGTAGTGCTTTTCGTGTCGCGCCTACTTCCGTAAGCGAGCCTGCCCCATGCCCCGTCATACGCCGAAATGGTATGAAGTCCGCCCCTCCTGCCTGCATGGCAAGGGTGTTTTCGCGGCCTGCGACATCCCGGCCGAAACCTGCATCATCGAGTATCGCGGGCGGCGCATCACGCCCGAGGAAGCCGACGAGATGCCGGCCTCACGCCCTGACGACCCCAATCACACGTTCTTCTTTTCGTTGAGCAACGGAAAAATCATCGACGGCGGCCAGCGCGGAAATGCGGCACGCTGGATCAATCATTCCTGCAGCCCCAACTGCGAAGCACGCGAGAATGAGTCCGGCAGCCGCCTCTACATCTACAGCCTGCGTGACATCGCCGAAGGCGAAGAACTCTACTTCGATTACGCGCTGCAGATAGAAGGCCGCAAGACCAAAAAGCTACGCGAGCAGTACCGTTGCCTTTGCGGCTCACCCGACTGCCGCGGCACCATGCTGGCCTTACCGAAGAAGCGTTCGCGCAGCTGAGAGGCCGCCGCGATGGCCGGCAGCCAATGAGGCTTCGCACGGGTAAGCCCCGAATGCGCGAATCGCCTCGAAGCGCTAGGATGGACGCCGCTTTTCACGGAATTGCTGCAAAACATGTCTGATTCGAATTCACCGGTTGGCACCGAGCCGGCTGAACCCCAATCCATCACCAAGATCCCTCTGATCCTGGAAGACTGCGTGTCCGTGTTTGCCATGGCCATGCTGGCGCTCATTACGTTCGGCAACGTGGTGGTGCGTTATCTGACCAGCTCGTCCTTCGCGTGGACGGAAGAGTTCTCAATCTTCCTTCTCATCATCGTCACCATGACGGCCGGCTCCACTGCGTTTGTGCGAAGCCAGCACATCCGGATCGAGTTCCTGGCCGACGCGGGCTCGCCGGCCCGTCAGCGCCGGCTGGCCTACATCGCCACACTATGCTCGGTGCTGTTCTTCCTGGCCCTTACGATTCTGTCGGCGCGCATGGTGTACGACGAATACACCTGGGGCGACACCTCGCCGGCCATCGGCATCCCCACGTGGTGGTATTCGATCTGGGTGCCCATTCTGGCCGCCGTCATCACGCTACGCCTCACCGGCATGCTGCACCGGCTGTTGCGGGGCGGTAAATGATCGCGGCGCTGCTGTTTGGCAGCTTTCTCGTTCTCATGGCCATTGGCGTACCGGTCGCCATTTCCCTGGGCATTGCAGGCTCGCTTGCCATCGTACTGTCCAACCTCGACACGCAGTGGTTCGGGCTGATGGCCGTCCCGCAGAGCTTTTATGCCGGGCTGGCCAAGTATCCGCTGCTGGCCATTCCCATGTTCGTGCTGGTCGGCTCCATCTTCGACCGCTCCGGCGTAGCGGCTCGCCTGGTGAACTTCGCCATGGCGGTCGTGGGCCGCGGGCCCGGGATGCTGCCGCTGATCACCATCGCCGTCGCCATGTTCCTGGGCGGGATCTCCGGTTCCGGTCCGGCCTGTGCGGCGGCTGTGGGCGGTGTGATGATCGGCGCCATGAAGCGCGCCGGCTATCCCGGGCCGTACGCCGCCACCATCGTGGGGGCCGGCGCGGCAACCGACATCCTCATCCCGCCGTCCATCGCCTTCATCGTGTATTCCGTGCTGGTGCCGCAGGCTTCCGTTCCGGCGCTTTTCGCCGCCGGCCTTTTCCCCGGCATGCTCGTTGGCCTTGCACTCATCATCCCCGCCGTGCTGCTGGCCCGTCACCACAACATGGGACTGGCGGAACGCGATCTCCCCCGCCCGCCGTTCTGGCGCAGCCTGTACGAAGCCATCTGGGGGCTCGCCGCGCCCGTCATCATTCTGGGCGGCATGCGCATGGGCTACTTCACGCCCACGGAAGCTGCCGTCGTAGCCGTGTTCTACGGCCTGTTTGTCGGCATGGTGGTCCATCGCACCATCAAGACCCGTGACCTCTTCCTCATCCTGCGGGAAGCGGCCGAGCTGTCAGCCGTCATCATGCTGGTGGTTTCGCTTGCCGGCATCTTCGCCTGGGCGCTGTCCACACTCAGCGTGATCGACCCCATCACCAACGCCATCGTCGGCCTGGGCATCGGCGAATACGGCGTCATGGCGATGATCATCATTCTGTTGACCGTGGTGGGCATGTTCCTCGATGGCATCTCGATCTTCCTGATTTTCGTGCCGCTGCTCATGCCCATCGCCAACGCCTACGGCTGGGACCCCGTCTGGTTTGGCGTGTTGCTTACCGTCATGGTGGCGCTGGGGCAGTTCACGCCGCCGCTGGCCGTCAATTTGATGGTTTCCTGCCGCATTGCGCTGGTTCCCGTCGAAAGCACCTTCCGATGGGTGACGTGGCTGCTTGTCGGCGTCTTTTCCGTACTGGTGCTGCTTATCGCCTTCCCCGAACTGGCCCTGTGGCTACCCCGCTACCTGGGCTTTTGAAGAAGAACCGCTGCAAAACCCGTCTTTCACCAATATGAGGAGAACACAATGAAGATACGCAAGCTGCTGGGCGCCATCACGTGCTCGCTGGCCGCCATGGCCATCGCACCTTCGGCCATGGCCGCCGACTACAAGTCGGAATACAAGCTGTCGATCGTGGTCAGCACCGCTTTCCCTTGGGGCCAGGGTGCTCAGATCTGGTCCGACCTGGTGCGCGAGCGCACTGACGGCCGCATCAATATCAAGATCTATCCCGGCACCTCGCTGGTTCAGGGCGACCAGACCCGCGAGTTCAACGCGATCCGTCAGGGCGTGATCGACATGGCGGTGGGCTCCACCATCAACTGGTCCCCGCAAATCAAGGAACTGAATCTGTTCTCGCTGCCCTTCCTGATGCCCGACTATGCGTCGATCGACGCGCTGATCCAGGGTCAAGTGGGCGAGCGCCTGTTCCAGCGCCTGGAGAAAGCCGGCGTGGTGCCGCTGGCCTGGGGCGAAAACGGCTATCGCCAAGTCAGCAATTCCAAGCATGAGATCAAGGGTCCGGACGACATGAAGGGCCTGAAGCTGCGCGTGGTGGGCTCGCCGCTGTACATCGACACTTTCACCGCGCTGGGTGCCAACCCGACGCAGATGAGCTGGGCGGATGCGCAGCCCGCGCTGGCCAGCGGCGCAGTTGACGGCCAGGAAAACCCGCTATCCATCTACACCGGTGCCAAGCTTCACAACGTGGGCCAGAAATACCTGACCCTGTGGAACTACGTGGCAGACCCGCTGATCTTCGTGGTGAACAAGCAGGTATGGGAATCCTGGTCTGAAGAAGACCGCAAGATCGTGGGCGAAGCCGCCAAGGAAGCCGCCACCCGCCAGATCGAGATTTCGCGCAAGGGTGTCACGCCGGAAGATCCTTCCCTGCTGAAGGAAATCGAAGGCCTGGGCGTGACCGTCACTACGCTGACGCCCGAACAGCATCAGGCTTTCGTGGATGCCACGAAGCAAGTCTTCGAAAAGTGGAAGAAGACCATTGGTGAAGACCTGGTCTCGCAAGCTCAGAAGGACATCGAGAACCGCAAGAAGTAATTTCGTTTTGAGCGCATAAGAGGGGGGCCGTTCGCGGCCCCCGTTTTCATTGCCGCTTATCGCGGGTCGCGCACGCCGTGTATGTCCAGCTCATGAAGGCAGTCCTCGATGCCGCCCACCACCACGTTCACCGTGCACGCGATCATGAGGTTGAGATTCAACCCGTAGTCCTCGACCGTGAAGCCCAGACTATCGACCGGCCCGCGTCCTTCAAGGCGTTGCACCCCGAGCCGCTCCACGAGCGACTCACCTCTCTCGGTATACGCCCACACCGGCTTGCCGCGCGCAACGGCATAGCCGACTTCGAACACGGTGCCCGAATCCGGTTCAGCACCGCGAAACGGGTTCAGGTTCGCCACGATGACATCACATTCGTCGAGCATCGCCAAGTTTTCGCGACAGATCCAGCGCGCCTGCTCCTGTGGCGCAAGGCTGCGCGGAACGCGGTTGTCCAGCGGATACCGTCCGTCGAACCCATACTTGCTGCACAGCATTTTCAGCTGTTCACCATGAGAGACGGCGTCGCGACGGAACACATCAAAACCTGCCAGGTAAATGGACTGAGGTCGTCGGCTTTTGGAACCGGCCATGTGCTGCCCCTACTTGAAAGCGGTTTCGATAAAGCTGCGCAGTTTGCGCGAATGCAGGCGCTCCGGCGGCATCTCGCGCAACTTTTCCACTGCGCGGATACCGATGCGCAAGTGCCGGGTGACCTGCGTTTGATAGAAGTCACTGGCCATGCCGGGCAATTTCAATTCCCCGTGCAGCGGCTTATCGGATATGCACAATAGCGTGCCGTAAGGCACGCGGAAGCGGAAACCGTTGGCCGCGACGGCCGCCGACTCCATATCCAGCGCAATGGCTCGCGACTGCGAGAGGCGCTGCACCGGTTCACGGTGGTCGCGCAGTTCCCAATTGCGGTTGTCCATGCTCGCGACCGTGCCGGTACGCATGATGCGCTTCAGCTCCCAATCCGCCAGCCCCGCCACATCCGTCACGGCCTGTTCCAGCGCGACCTGTATCTCGGCCAGCGGGGGCACGGGCACCCACAGGGGCAGATCGGCATCCAGCACATGGTCTTCACGCACGTAACCGTGGGCCAGCACGTAGTCACCCAGCCGCTGCGTGGCCCGCAGGCCGGCGCAATGGCCGAGCATGATCCACGCCGAAGGACGCAACACGGCCACGTGGTCGGTGATGGTCTTCGCGTTGGAGGGTCCCACCCCGATGTTGATGAGTGTGATCCCGGTATGCCGGTCACGCATCAGGTGGTAGGAAGGCATCTGCGGCGTGCGAACGGGCGGCAGACCCTCTGCCTTGGCATCGGGGCCGGCCGGCGTAATGACATTGCCGGGCTCCACGAGCGCCGTATAACCCCCTTCGCCACTGGCCAGGACATCGCGCGCCCATTGGCAGAACTCGTCTACATAGAACTGGTAGTTGGTAAAGACCACGAAGCTCTGGAAGTGCTCGGGCGCGGTGGCCGTGTAATGCTGCAGGCGATGCAACGAATAATCCACGCGCGGCGCGGTAAACGGCGCCAGCGGCAATGGCTCGCCGGGGCGGCCACGCCAGGTGCCGTTCACGATGGCGTCATCCATCACGGCCAGATCCGGCACATCGAAGTGATCACGCAGCGCATTGCCGCGTGGATCCTCGGTATAGGCGCCCTCTACGTGATCGGTACCGTAAAAGGCAAAGTGCAGCGGTATCGGCAAATCAGACTCCCCTACTTCGACCGGCACGCCATGGTTACGTATCAGCAGGCCGATCTGTTCCGTCAGGTAGCCGCGAAACAGCTCTGGCTGCGTGATGGTGGTCATGTACAGGCCAGGTTCCACCACATGGCCGTAGGAAAGCCGGCTATCGACTTCCTGATAGGTATGTACCCGTATGCGTATCGCCGGATAGCAGGCACGCACCCGGTGCCTTGGAGGCATGCCTTCTTCGACATACTTCTTGAAGCCGTCACGAATGAAGGCGGTATTGCGTTCGTAGATTTCCACCAGGCGCCGCACGGCTTCGGCGGCATCCGTGTATCGGGTAAAGGGGATTAGCGGCGGCTGGCGCACGTGGCCCATGCCGTCGTCCATGTTCATATTGTTCATCTTCGCCACCAGGCAGGAATAGCGTCTTCAATTTGTCTTGTCTGTCCGCACTAGCATAGCCTCGAGATGTGACAGGCGTGACGACCGTGACATTTAATTGCTTTAATAGCGCGTTGCCGACGCTGGCCAGTCATCCGAATAAAGAGTCTCGCGCATGTCCCTGATTCTGGAAGCCGTCCTCCCGCTCTTTGCGCTGATTCTAGCCGGCTATCTTGCGGGGCGACGCAAGCTGCTGGGCCAGAGCGCCACGGACAGCCTGAATGCCTTCGTGGTCTGGATGGCGCTGCCTGCCCTGCTGTTTCAGGCGATGGCCCAGATCACCTGGGAAGAAATCCGCCAGCCCGGATATATCGCCGGATCCGCCATCGCCATGGCGCTGGTGTTCGGTTTTTCCTACTTCACCGACCGCTGGAAAGGCCGGCGGCTGGCGGACGCCAGCATCACCGGCCTGGCCGCCGCCTACGGCAATGCCGGCTACATGGGCATTCCGCTGTGCATCATGGTGCTTGGCGAAGCGAGCCTGCCCGCGGTCATCATCGTCACCTTGCTGACGGCCTGTGTGCTGTTCGCGTTCAGC
>JAJUGH010000151.1 GCA_029268265.1 Alcaligenaceae bacterium
GAACTGAGTCGCAGGAGCCCGGCTGCGGGCAAAAGGAGCTGAAATGGAGAAGGAAACCAAGGTCGGTATGAACCGGACCGGTATGCAGATGGCACCGATCCAGGGCCCCAGTCAGGTCGAGTATGCACAGACACGGCCGCCGCACCCCGTTGAAGGCAATGAGGAAGCCATTGCGCTTCTGCGTGCCAGCTACATCGAGACGGCGCCACGAGTCGGCTCCGTGCCTGTGCCGGCCACGGGCAAGGGCATTGCAGAGACCGCAGTGGGGAAGCTGACAGGGAAGAACCCGGAAGTTCTGTTCGACAAGCTGGGGGAGCGTGCGGCGTATGAACGCTCTGGCGTCCGGCTCTACCAGGCCATGATCGGCAGGGTGGAAGTGATGGCGTTTGCCGAACAGACGGCCTTGCTGGCAGACCTGATACATATCCGCGATGAAGAATACGAGCACTTCACGATGTTGTCGGAAATCGTGGCGCAATTGGGCGGGGACCCCACTGCCCAAACCCCTTGTGCCGACATCAGCGCCGTTTCGTCATTGGGGATGATCCAGGTCCTTACGGACCCGCGGACCACATTGGCCCAATGTCTGCAGGCCCTGCTATCGGTAGAGTTGACCGATAACGCCTGTTGGGAACTTCTGATCGAGCTGGCTCAGGAAGCGGGTCATGAAGACCTGGTCCCTCAGTTCCAGAAGGCCCTGGCTGCGGAACAGGAGCATGAAACCATGATCAAGCAGTGGCTGCGCAAGGCCGTCATGGAAGAGGCTACTTGAGCGCAGGGGCGTCCACAGACGGCGCGCTATCGAACAGCTGTTCCAGACGGATGCGATAGGCCGCCACGATGTGGGCGCGGGCGGCGCGCTCGGCTGCGTCCGGGTCGCGCCGTGAAAGCGCTTCCACGATCGCCTCGTGCTCGATTCGCGAGGTGTCCGCCCGCCCCGGAGAGGCCAACGTCGTACGGCCGAGCAAAGCCATGGACTCCTGCAGGGTATTGAGGGTTTTGACCAGATACCGATTGTGCGCGCAGCGGTACAAGGTTTCATGGAAGAGCCGGTTGTTCGATGCAAGGCTCTCTGCTGAACTCAGCAGGGCGTCGCGCGTGGTGATCTCGCGCAGAAAGTCGATTTCCACATCCGAGGCATGGCGTGCGGCAAGCCGCGCCGCCGTGCCCTCCAGCACTTCTCTCATTGCATACAGTTCGCTCGTCATCGAGTAATCGAGTTCGGTGACGATCAGGCCGCGCGCTGCGTCGAGCGTCACCAGACCTTCGAGCTGCAGTCGACTCAACGCTTCGCGGACGGGCGTTCGACTCAAGCCGGTCAGTTCCGCAAGCTCGATTTCACGCAGCCGGGTGCCAGGCGCCAGCCGGCCGGACTGGATGCCATCCACAATGAACTGATATGCCTGGTCGCCGCGCGAGACGCCGCGCCGCTGGACCGTGTCGAGTTCGTCCATGTTGCCCATCCTGCTCCAAACCTCCGATTTTATCCCGTCGCCCGCTTGTTTACAGACAGTTTAATGGAATAATATACGTCTGTATGCAATTGGATGCAGCGGTATCGTTAAGCGATTGCCGGCATCAGTCATGGAGAGAATCGTGAGCCAGGCTCCGACATACGATGTATTGGTAATTGGCGGCGGCAACGCCGCCTTATGCGCGGCGCTAACAGCCCGGGAGGCCGGCGCCAGCGTTCTGCTGCTTGAGGCGGCGCCCAAAGATGTGCGCGGCGGGAATTCCGCGCACACGCGGAATCTGAGGTGCATGCACGATGAGCCGCAAGACGTTCTGGTAGAGGCCTACCCCGAAGAGGAGTATTGGCAAGATCTGCTGAAGGTGACCGGCGGGATCACCAACGAAGCGCTGGCGCGCATGGTAATCCGGGAAACCGCCACGTGTCGCGGCTGGATGCGCAAGCATGGCGTGAACTTCCAGAACCCGCTTTCCGGAGCCTTGCATGTGGCGCGCACCAATGCGTTCTTCATGGGTGGCGGCAAGGCGCTGGTCAATGCCTACTATCGCAGCGCAGAGCAGCTGGGCGTTGAGATACGTTATGAATCGCCAGTTGACGAAATCGAGCTGGAAGACGGCCGCTTCATCGCCGCGCGCCTGCGCAGCGGCGAACGCATCGAGGCGCGCTCCTGTGTGTTGGCGGCGGGCGGGTTCGAATCGAATCGCGAATGGCTGCGCGAGGCCTGGGGCCAGAACGAGCGCGGCGAATGGCCGGCGGACAACTTCCTGATTCGCGGCACGCGTTACAACCAGGGCGTGCTGCTGCGCTACATGATGGATGCCGGTGCCGATATCATCGGCGACCCGTCGCAGTCGCATTGCGTCGCCATTGACGCGCGCGCCCCCCTCTATGATGGCGGGATCTGCACCCGTATCGATTGCGTGTCGCTGGGCGTCGTGGTCAACCGCGAGGCCAACCGCTTCTATGACGAAGGCGAAGACTTCTGGCCGAAGCGCTATGCGATCTGGGGCCGGCTCGTTGCCATGCAGCCGGGGCAACTCGCGTGGTCCATCATCGACGCCAAGTCCGTTGGCCGCTTCATGCCGCCGGTCTTTCCTGGAACGCAAGCGAACACGCTTGAAGAACTGGCGCGCAAGATCGACGTGGACGTACCCACGTTCATGCAGACCATCAAAGAATTCAACCAAGCCTGTGTGCCCGGCAACTTCGACCACACCAAGCTCGATGACTGCCACACCACAGGCCTGGAAATCAACAAGACACATTGGGCGCGGCCCCTCGATACGGCGCCGTTCTACGCGTATCCGCTGCGCCCGGGCATTACTTTCACCTACCTTGGCCTGAAAGTGAACGAGCATGCGGTGGTGCACTTCGGTGGCGAGCCCAGCCGCAACCTCTTCGTTGCCGGCGAGATGATGGCCGGCAACGTTCTTGGCAAGGGCTACACCGCCGGGGTCGGCATGTCCATCGGGACCGTATTCGGCCGGATTGCAGGCGACCGCGCCGCATCGGCAGCCAAGGGTGAATTCAAGCATCTTCAGGGAGAGCAGCAACATGTCGCTTGATGCATTGATCAAAGAAGCGACCGGTGAGAACCCGGCTCCGACCGTGCGCAATGCCGACGGCATGCCCGCGCCGGCCTTGCCGCCCGGTGCAATGTGTAACGGCTCGGGCGCTGATGCGCTGCTGACCGGCGATGAGGCCGAGGTCTCGCGCATCCTGCAGATCTGCAACGCCTGTCGTTACTGCGAGGGGTTCTGTGCCGTCTTCCCGGCCATGACGCGCCGCCTGGAATTCAACAAGGCGGACATCAACTACATGGCCAATCTCTGCCATAACTGCGGCGATTGCCTGCACGCCTGTCAGTACGCGCCGCCGCACGAGTTCCAGGTCAACGTGCCGCAGGCCATGGCTCGCGTGCGCGCCCAGACCTACCAGGAATTTGCATGGCCACGCCCACTTGGTTCGCTGTACAAGCGTAACGGCTTGGCGGTCTCGCTCGCCCTGGCGTTCGCCCTGGCATTGTTCCTGGTGATGGCAATCGCCTCGACCGGTTCCTTGTTGCATGAGCCGCTGGCCGGGGATTTCTATGCGGTCTTCCCGCATAACACCATGGTGGCCATGTTCGGCGCCGTCTTCCTTTTCGCCATCCTTGCCTTGGGTATCGGTGTGACGCGGTTCTGGCGGCAATCGGTGCCGGGGCCCAAGAGTGTGGAGGCCATCACGGAAGCCACCGGGAACGTACTGAGCCTGAAGTACCTGGACGGGGGCCACGGCAAGGGATGCAACAACGAGGACGATGCCTTTACGTTGTGGCGGCGCCGCTTCCATCACTTCACGTTCTACGGCTTCATGCTGTGCTTCGCGGCAACCAGTGTCGGGACCCTGTATCACTACGTATTCGGCTGGGAGGCACCCTACGACTACACCAGTCTGCCGGTGATACTCGGAACGCTTGGCGGCATCGGGCTGCTGATCGGTCCGGCGGGCCTGTTCTGGATGAATCTCCGTCGGCACCCGCTGCATGGCGACATGGCGCAACGTCCCATGGACCTGGGCTTTATCGCGCTGCTGTTCGTCATCAGCCTGACCGGGCTGGTGCTCATGGTTTTCCGTGATACCTCATGGATGGGCGTGCTGCTGGCGGTCCACCTGGGCACTGTCATGGCACTCTTCCTGACCATGCCCTACGGGAAATTCGCTCACGGCATTTACCGGTCCGCCGCGCTGCTGAAGTGGAACGTCGAGAAACGCCAGCCGCTCAATCTCAATCTGGGCGCAGACTAAGGCGCAAGCGCGCAGCTACAGCTGCGCGCCCAGCCACTTCCCGAGGCGCACCTGCTCCAGCGCCACATCCCGCATGACGACTCTCGCCGCCAGACCGGCCGGCGAGAGCTCTTCGTCAGAAAGACTCGCCAGCAGATTGCGCCGGACGAGTCCGTGCCCCGTCAATTCCGCCATCTTGAACTCCGAGTTTCCCAGCCGCGCCAGCGCCGCACCGGGCTGTATGGTGGCGACCAGGCCCGCTTTGACCACGTCCATCAGAATAGCCAGGGAATCAATCTCCAACGTAACGTTCGGCGTGATGTTGAGTTGGCGCCCGGCCTGAGCCAGCAAGGCGCGCAGGCCGTGCATATTGGTAGGCATGGCCAGCGGAATCCCGGCAATTTCCTCGAGTGACACCTGCGCGTCAGTGGGGAACGGTGTGAAGGATTTCCCCGCGATCAAAAAGAGTCGCTCTTCCAGCAGCGGTTCCGTGGACCAGCGGCGGGCAGCCTCCGCATTGAAGATGATGGCCAGATCGAGCTGGCGCGCGTTGAGCATGGTGGTCAGGTGGCCGGAGAGGGATTCCACCATATGAAAGCGGACATCCGGATACCTGTCGTGCATCGTCTGAATCAGAGGGAGGCCCATCACGGATGCCGTAGTCGGCGCAAGCCCCACGCTGACGTGCCCGGAAAGCCTGGCTTGTTGCGCCGCGCGGCCGGCTTCCTCAATGTGGCGCAAGGCCAGTTGCGCCTGCCGGAAGAAGGCGATGCCCGCGTCGGTGGGTACCACTCCCGTGGCGCTACGCTGCAGCAGACGCGTTGCGAGCTCTGACTCGAGTCTGCTGATCTGCTGGCTTAGCGCGGACGTGGCCATGCCCAGTTCGTTTGCGGCCTTGCCCATGCTGCCCAACTCGACCGTACGGACGAAATAGACCAGCTGCCTGATTTTCATTATGTAGTTTCCAGGTATCGGGTTTTCCCTCCTCTTCATTTTTAATGAAGACCTGTGGTGAAGTAGCGGATGGCGCGAGGATGGCGCGCCTCATACACTTCGTCACCTTGCCGCCGAACAGGTATCGGCCGCTCCACGATCAGGTTTAGAGAGGAGTTCCAAAAGAATATGAAATTCGTTCGTAAAGCATTGCTCGCAGCATGTACGCTGCTTGTTTCCGGAGCCGTGGTGGCTCAGGAGTTTCCAGAAGATAAACCCATCAGTATTGTCGTTGGCTTCGTTGCCGGCGGTGCGGCCGATTCCGCCACGCGCTTGATTGCGAACAAGCTCGCGGAAAATCTTGGCCTGTCCATTGCTGTCTTGAACAAGGCCGGCGCGGGCGGCAATATTGCCCATCAATACGTTTCCACGCAACCCGCCGACGGCACCACGCTGTTGCTGGGCTCCGTTGGGCCGCTCACCATTGCTCCGCACCTGACCAAGGTGGCCTACGATCCCTTCGTGGACCTGGCGCCCGTCTCGGGCGGCGTCCATTTCCCGAACGTGCTCGTGGTCCATCCGGGCGTTGGCGTGAAGACCTTCAAGGAATTCATGCAGCTCGCGAAAGATCATCCCGAAAGGGCCGAGTACGCCTCTTCCGGTGTGGGTTCGGCCTCGCATCTCGCAGGCGAACTGTTGAACATGTACGCCAATGTCGAGATGGTGCATGTGCCGTACAAGGGCGGCGCGCAGGCCATGCAGGACCTGGTGGGCGAGCGCATTGCCTCGTACTTCTCGGCGCCTCCCACCGCGTTGCCGTATATCCGTTCGAACAAGCTGGTCGCATTGGCCACCACCGGCCTCACCCGCCCGGGCTACATGCCCGACATCCCCACCGTGGCTGAGGAAGGCTATGAGGGTTTCGAGGCTTTGAACTGGTATTCGTTCATGGCCCCGGGTAAAACGCCCGAGCCGATCCTGGAGCGCTGGAATCAGGAAATCGTGAAGGTGCTGAACGACCCGGCCGTCAAAAAGCAGCTTGATGATCTGGGCCTTACGCCGCACCCGACCACCCGCCAGGAATTCAGGGAGTTCATGAAGTCGGAGTCCGAGAAGTGGTCGAAGATCATCAAGGAACGGAACATCACGATGAACTGACCGGCGAAA